>JAICKZ010000056.1 GCA_025927665.1 Steroidobacteraceae bacterium
CAGATCTCGGCACACTGGAGACTGGTGACGAGTTGAGCTTTCGTCGCAATGGAGTGCCTGCACATATTCTGAGAAAACTACGCAGCGGTGGATTCATGGTGTCTGCGGAATTTGATTTGCATGGCATGACTGCCATTGAAGCACGTGCGGCACTACGTGAATTTATCGGCATGGCGGTGCAAAGAAACTATAGCTGCATTCGTGTTATTCACGGCAAGGGGCGCCGTTCTGGCCCACGTGGCCCTGTATTGAAAAATGTGGTCAATCTTTGGTTACAACAATGCGATGCAGTACGTGCCTTTGGTTCAGCACGGGCCAATGATGGTGGACATGGGGCGGTGTATGTATTGTTGGCAAAGTGATTTAGCAGTTAGGCCTAACATAGTAATTATCAAATTCACTCTGCTCTACCAATTGAAATCCATGACGAAGATAAAATCGATTTGAATCACTACCGCGTAATGCACCCACTCGAACAGGAAGCTTCAATGCATCTGCATTCGCGAAGATATGCGCAAGAACTGTTTCTCCAATACGTTGGTTTTGATAATTTGGATGAATATAGAGATGGTCAAGCAATAAAAATTCGGATCGTTGTTTGACCACTACAAATCCGATGCGCTTTTGCTCAACCTCAATATGTTTTGTATCGCTGGGAACAAAGCTCTCACGGAAACGTTCAGTCGCTCGCATTGGATCGAATCGTCCAACATGTTCAAGAGACTTACGCATCGCCGCTATGCGTAGCGCAACCAATGAATCAAAATCGTTAGCATGTGCAGTGATAAATGTGATTGGCATTGTGATATCCATCATCCATCCTCACCTTCCGCAAGCACCTCCGCTTCTGCTCCCACTAACTCCGCGATCACCACGGTGGCAAAAGCACCCTTGGTTAATCCAAATCGCAACAACAACTGATCATCCACAAGTTCCCAGGTAAAGTTTCGCACTTGTACACGCAAGGCACGCCGCTCTTGATCAAGCCGTGCAGAACATAAACCTTGCGCAATGATTTGATGTTTGTCAGCGACATATTGTTCCAGTTCTTTTACCGCACCCTTGGTCAACAACTCTCTTGCACCCCACAACGCTCCAGTGGGATGAATATCGAATTCGATACAACGTTGCTTCAATAGATCATCAACTTCATCGACAGCGAACACACTGTTACTGCCATTAAGATTGGCCATATCGCCGTTTAACAATTGATTCCAAGTTCCTTGTTCGATACGTGCTTGCAAAATAGCGTTGAAAAGCAATGCACGCGCCGCAGATAATGCAAAGCCACGCTGATGATGATCATGGATAAACTGTCCTTGTTCAAACCAATCGATCGCCATACGCAGATTGTTGCCATCGCGACCAAAACGTTGTTGACCAAAATAATTGGGAACACCGTGTTGTTTGATTACTTCCAAACGCTTTATTAATTCATTTTTGTCGCCAACAACGTTGATCAATTTAATTTCAAATTCATTTCCCTTGTGCGCGCCCCGTTTCAACTTGCGTTTATGCTTGTGCGCATTAACAACTTCAAATCCATCTCCTGAAAATGCCAACCATGCCTCGGGTGACAATTGTCGTGACGGCACGGTGTATGATTGCTCTGTCACCGCGTGACGGTCTTTCAATCCTGCGAAACCCACATCTCGCACGTCCGCGTTGGCAAACTTCGCCAATTGTTTCGCCACCCACAAAGTATTCGCACCGCGCTTACGCACAGTGACCAACATATGATCGCCTTCATTATCAGGCGCAAACCCCAACCATTCGCGCACAATGAAATGCTCAGGCTGAGCTTTGATAAGTGCAGTTATAACGGGCGCGCCATGCGCAGGAAGCGGACTGATAGATTGATGCATGGAATAAATCGATAATGGATTAGACCTCCAGATTATCAAAATACACCGCGCCTGGCATAAATTTGCGCAAGATATCCACACGTTTATCTTGCAGACTGATCAAACACTCTACATCCTTGTAGAGTGCTTCATTATAGAATTATATTAAACATTAAAAGTCGAAGTGAGATTTACGAACAATCGCCACACCGTTGGTCACAGTGGCGCCAATCGTTGCAATTCCTTGCAAGGTAAGATCACCATCTTCACTTACCTTGAAGATCGACAAATGTGATGCTGTGTCATTGCTGTCGATTACTGCTGCGATGTCACCATCAGAATCAATATCAGTGGGCAAGCCATTGAATTGCGCTGCTACGGCTTCATCTTGAATAACATGCTGACCATATACCACATAGCGCGATACACTTTTGCTTGGAGAGTTGGAAGCGAACATGAAGGGTCCGTCAAGCGATACCCAGCAAGGTGAATGTTGAGTACCGGAAGCCGTAGTCGTCAGTACTGTGTCGTTACGAATCAAGCTAATCTCATCGGCATGCGCAATGGTGACATAGGCATTATCGCCGCGCGTCACCAGGCCGAAAGGTGCGTTCACATTGGCCGGAATATTCTTCACCCACGAAGCTTTACCTGTGACAGAACCAGCTGCACTCAGATTAACTGTTTCGATTGCATTGTTCTTTTCACTCATGATCAATTCATGATCTAGCACACCGACCTGCGCCGCCGAACCATCTGCCAATAGCAATGAAGTTATACCGTCCGGAGCAGTTTTGACACCAAATGGAGTCATCACATGTGACTCTATATGGGTCGTGGTCAGAATATATAAATGATCGTGACCAAACGCGACACTCACTGGACTACCATTCGTTGAGATAACACGTTCTAAATTAAACAACGAACGTCCCTCATCACGATTGAATACCGAAACGTTGCTAGAACCAAAATTGACTACCGCAAGATGATCAAATGCGCTTGCAATACCACCTGAATTGCCACTCACGCCGCCTTGGCCACCGGTGGGAATGGATTTCAATAACGTGCCGGCCGCGTTATAAACCAGCAACTTGTTGACCGTGGTGTTACTAGCAGTCACGATCAATGAATCATTATTGAATGATGAGTTTGCATCATGCGCATATACGCCGCTGCAAAAAGATAGTGCCAATGCACTGATAGCGATAAATGGCTTAATCATGGCAATCCCCTTGTGTAAAAAATGAACGATGCCAACAATGACATCAACGATAAATACCTACTACCCTACTAGGGCTGGCACAAAGATAGTTCGCATAGACATAAGCAGAAGTTACAACGTGAGTAATTTTATTTTTATCTTGAGCCACCTCATCAAAATGCTTCCAACCACAACTGCATCAATGATGGCCGCTGTAGGAAGTGACTGTCGAATAATCAAGTAGCAACAGCAAACCTATTACCATAGAACTCGATTAGCCTTATTACGTGGCCCAAAAGTGAGATGCACGTGATGACTCTTGATGTACGACTGATTGAACTGGAAAAGCGTTGGCATGAAGCGGATGCCATTTCGCAGGCAGCACGTAGTCAGCTTGCTGCAAGCAACCGACTGTCGACGGCCGAAACGCTGGCAATTTCTATACGTTTTGAAGAAGCAGAGCGCTTGAAGAAATCGATTATCGAGGAAATAGAATTAATGGAAGAAGTGGTAGCTATCTAACTGGCTGAGCTCATCGAAAATACTTTCACAAGACTATAAAATCTTAGATGAATGGACTGTGTTATTCGATGACTAAAATTTTATAAATCGACAACTCATTGCTACGGTCAATGAACATCTGTATCAGTGTCATTGGTAGTACTGAGTAAAAGTTTGACTTTGCGACTGGCCAACACCGGCACGAAGGTCTTAATGCGCGCAACACGTTCAAGCTTGCTGTGTTCAATCACGTAAATATCCTTAATAACTTCGGCCGGCGTTTCAGTCTCGCGTGCCAATACGTCAATGATCCGTTGTTGCTTGGAAAGCTCTTGTAATTCTTTCGAATTGTCACTCATGCTATTTCCTCCACACGATCATGATCTATTACCAATCATACGACTACCTTGTCGAGTTTAGAATGTTAATTTTTGATTTTCTGATCGAAAATCCACCATTACGTTGCGTCTTTGCAGGACATTTATACGAGAATCAACTACTAAGAACGATTAGTAAGCCCAATTTATTGAATGTGAAATTTTTACCGCTTTAATCACAATTGCGCGAGGTACTGGAATGCTGCCATCAACAACACGTCAAATTACATCAATAATTTTAATCGATGTTCAATTTTAGCGATCGCAGCAAAATCACGATCATTATGCAATAACGGCATTTGACTACGGATTGCATAAGTTGCAATCAAACAATCATTGGCGCTGCGTGGCGTAACACCTTTCCAACGACAAGTGGCGTATAGTTTCGCTGCTTGACGAGTCAGTGCCCGCATATCAGATTCACCGACCATCGGTAATTCACCCAAAATTCTATCCCATTTGGCAAAGCGTTGTGGTGTTTCTGCGCCTTGTAACACCTCTTGCAAAATAGGGGGAGCTGTCCAGACTGGATCACCGCGTCTCATAGTATCAAGCAATAAAAGTGTTTCCGCTGTTTCACTAGCTCGTAGAAAATCTATCCAGACTGACGAGTCAACAAGCATTGTCTATCTGATCCGCATCGGATTGGTTACCTTAGGGTTATAACCCTTGGCCACTCCATCAGTACCATACAATGACAATATTCGCGAATAATCACGAGACCGTGCATAGTGATCTAAAGCAACTTGTACCGCTTCTCGAGTTGTCTTGGCACCCGCCAAGCGCTTAACTCGGGCGACTAGATGTGCGTCCAACACAATATTAGTTCTGGCAGAGGATTTCGTAGGAGTCGCAATACCTTTAGCGGCTGTTTTAGACTTACTCATAATTGATATCAATACACATTAAAGGTGTACAGCATAGTCGGTTGAATGTAAGGAAAGCAACACTGTCTTTTCATTCGGCTTCAATACTAATAACTTGATTGCATTCACCTGGTTTGTCAGGCGATACCAAGATACCTCCTGCCGACGTTACTTAAATGCAATTTTCTAGATCTGCAAGCATAGAGCATACACGAAGAGAACTAACTCTCTGACGCATCTTTGAAACGCAATGTGAAATCAGCACCAGCGGTGGCACTAACACTGAACTGAGCGCCAATTTGTTCTGCGTGTGAAGATCAACTGCATTCCAAAGCATTCCCACGCGTTGAATCAAACTCCGGTTTTAATCCCACACCATTGTCACGTACGGTCAGATGCAACCCAACCGCCCTCGTGATTGGTTGTATGAACAAAGTCGATTGATCCATACTTGGCATATGTGGCTCCCAGATCACGTCTCAATCACGCTTGTTATATTGACCCATGTATTGGCAGTCATTGTTTAAACTACACAGGTTGCTTACAATTTAACTGCATTAATTGAGCGGTACTAGCAGGTACAAACCGTATATTTAATCATCAATAAATATCAATCCTTTGAAGGATTGCAGCAAAAAGTTGATTGTCTATATAGCTAATTTGAGTGATACACAAGCTACATTGTTTCTATTAGAACTTATCAAAAAATAGAGCGAGTAATTTACGCTGGGCATTCATCACCAAATGTAATAGGAACTTCTGATGAGTAGGCATCGGGTGGTTGAAACACACGACGAAAAGAAAATGCTACTTCAGTAGGTCCATTGGTACGCAGTAACTCAAGCTTAGCAATCGCTTCCTCGATGGTTGGACGATACCCAGTTGGTACCCACCAAAGCACGTAGGCAATATGCATACGCTCAAACCATTCTTTGCGGCGACGCATAATCTCAACATGTGCTGTCCGATAGACAAAGTGATTTAATGAATCGGCATCGGTCCATACTGACATATTAATGATTGTCTTTTCTCCCAATGGTCGCATCGCCGTTGCATCACCTGCTTCATCTTGAAGTCGCCATACGAAACCAGGCGAATGATCTGCCAACGCATTAATTCGATCAAGGTTTGCGACAAAGTCCACCATGTTAGGTGAATCCAATGATTCCTTCATTGTTGCAACATTCAGCTGGGCCAGTTGATATGTGGACATATAGAAAGCCTTGTAAAGATAAAGAAAGAATAAAATACAGATTCGATACTGAATAACTTAGTGTTAGTTTGCAAATAATAATAGTGAACCGAAATAGTAGATTTCAATCGGCCGCTAATTATGGAAACCGACAGAGAAATATTATTTCATGTTAAATAGTGCTTAACTGCCAACAGCTTGGTTACGTCCATTGTCCTTGGCTTTATACAGTGCTTTGTCGGCACGATCAAAAGCAGCTTCCGCGGTATCGCCTTCTTGAAATGCAGTAATGCCACAAGAAATGGTCACGGATACTAACGCACCGCGAAAATGGAATTGCAGATCAGCAACGGCACTACGCATTTCCTCTATTAGTTTCATGGCATCAACGACCTTAGTGCCAGAAAGAATCATGACAAATTCTTCGCCACCGTAGCGTGCAAGAAAATCCGTTGTGCGAATCCGAGCTGCCAAACATTTGGCAATAGTCAGTAGTACGCGATCGCCGGCACGATGACCATGAGTGTCATTAATTTTTTTAAAATAGTCGATGTCCCACGCAGCGATACACGTGGGTTGTGCAAAGCGATGCCAACGCTGCAACTCTTCCTCGATACGTCTATCGTATGCCATACGATTGGGAATCTTGGTAAGCACATCAATCGATGCCAAGCGTTGCTCATCTTTAAGTTGATCATGCAGTCTATTCGCCTCAGCTTCCAACTCCGCCATGCGCGTACGCATCTGCTCGGTGCGTTGCTGTATTGCGTCACCACGCATGGTCTCACGTTGTTGAAATTCTTGTAAATGCTTACCGATCGTGTCAAGACGATTGCGGACTTGCGATCGAATCTGCTGTAAATCTTGCGACGATTCTACACTTTCAACCATGGCCTTCATTTCACCCGTAAGATGAGTGTTCAACGAATCACTACTGGCCTTTGATTGCCATTGATGCTGATTCTGATCGACAATGAATTGGCTGATTTCGTCGAGCTTGCCCACCATCTGGCTTAACAACGCTTCGATTTCGCGCTTAGCATGTTCAATGTGCTGAATACGTTGCCCAACCAGTTCGGTCAGCGTGGACAGTACTTCCGGCAATTGTGTGTCAATGATAGGTGCAGCAAGTTTCGCGTCAAGTTTCTCCACCTGTTTATGAAGCTCGCTGTCGCGTTTAAGTTCCGCAAGCAACGCTGCTAATATTGCACGTACTCGTTCATCACCCGCAATCGGTTCACGAGAGAAATCAGTTTGAGATTTTATTACTGATGCTTTGGCCGTAGTTGGAACAGGATCATCAAGCGAGTTAATCGCCGCAGTGATGGTCGGCATAAATGCATCAAGCACTTCACCGGTTGTTTCTCCACGTAGTGCACCTTGAAGTTTCTTAATTTCAATATCTAATTGCGGCGATTGACCCAACGAAGCAATGCATAATTTTCCGGTAATGCGCTTTAACGCGGCTTCCATTGCATAAAAGCGTTGCTCTTCGCCTTCGAGTGATTTCAGCGTATCAAAGTATTTTTTGCGCCAGTCGGCACTTTCGGCGGTGGCATTCACGAGGCATTACTCAATTCTTTGACCTAGGCGAGCTTATTAGGCTCAGTATCGGCGGAGATGAGCAAAAATTTAATTAACAAAACCCTGACATTATCAGCGGCAGTTACTTAAGTTTTTCAAGCATTACAATGGCATGAGAAGCCAGACCTTCACGTTTGCCAATGAATCCCAACCCTTCGCTGGTGGTAGCTTTAATATTCACTTGCGAAACATTGATATGCAAATCGCTGGCGATGTTCTGTCGCATCAATTCGCGATACTGACCGATACGTGGTGCATCGGCAAGCACAGTGACATCGAGGTTGATCACTTGATATTTTTCTTGCTGCAATAAGTTGCATACGTGACGCAGGAACACACGACTATCGGCGCCCTTCCAGTTCATATCATGATCAGGAAAGTGCATGCCGATATCGCCCAATGCCGCGGCGCCAAGTAAGGCATCACATAGTGCATGTAACACCACATCGCCATCGGAATGTGCTTTAACACCCGCAATGTGTCGAATAGTCACCCCACCGAGCGTGACATGATCACCGACATCGAACGCATGTACGTCGTAACCCTGACCAATACGTAAGTTGCAACTCATCATTATTTACTCATAATTATCTATTGACCTTAGTACGAACGGGAACCTGGAACTAACAGCCAGCTATTATTAATTAGGCAGACAACAATACCGCTGGTCCTTAGCTCTGTTCGTCCTAAACTTGTTGAAGGAAGAAGAATCTTGCTCAGATAAAAGAATGCTTCGACAGGCTCAGCATGAATGGAAGTCAAAGATACTTAACTACAGCGTTAATAATATACATTTTCCAGACAGGCGTCATGTTAGCTGTGCAGACAAAATACTTTCCGCAATAAGTAAATCTTCGGTAACCGTTATCTTTATATTGTCGACCTGCCCTTCAACAATACGTGGTTGATAGCCCATCTGTTCAACCGCAGAGGCTTCATCAGTGACATTGAATGCATGTCCACTATTTAACGCACGTTGCAATACATCGAAACGAAACATTTGCGGCGTCTGTGCGCGCCATAAACCATTACGCGGCACAGTGTTAACAACCCGTTGTTTGTTATCCACCTGCTTCAATGTGTCGGCCAATGGCGTTGCCAATAAACCGCCCGCCAGGGGATTGTGATCGGTATCGATGATTGTTAACAACGCATCCAAATCTTTTTTCTGTAGGCAAGGCCGAGCTGCATCGTGTACCAGTATCCATTCACTGGCCCAGTCGCTTGCAGCCGCTTTGCCCTGCAAGGTTTGTAGACCGTTACGCACGGAGTCAACGCGTTCTGCACCACCCTGAGCGATGCGTATCTTGGGATGATTCGCAACAGAGAGTGTTGGCCAATAGGAATCATCTTTCGCCAACACAACAACAATCGCGGTACAACGTACATCATTTAGAAACAATGCTAATGACCACTCGATCACTGTTTTATCAAGTAGGTGTACATATTGTTTTGGCTTTTCGAGTGATGTCATGCGTCGGCCGGAACCTGCTGCAGGCATGATCACGCAGTAACGCAGATTATTTGAAGTCATTGAAAATGATCACTGCGCAGCGGCTTGCATCGGCACTGCATGATGTGGCGATGACGGCATAAGTGCAGACACGGAAGAACTGCTTGAAGCAGTTCCCATAGGGATAGGCGTCGCATTGCGCACTTCAGTGGGAGCAACTTGAAAGAAAGTTTCATTCGCTCCCACCATTCCCAAATCCGCGCGGGCGCGTTCCTCAACGGCCGCCTTGCCCTTTTTTAAGTCCAATACTTCTGCCGCGAGATTACGATTACGTTCTTTAAGCTTGCTGTTCTCTTCTGTTTGAACGGCTACTTCCTTGCGCATTCGCCACACCTCGCGCATTCCATCGTCAGCCATCCACAGCCGATATTGCAACGCCAGTATCATGCTCAACAACAATAGCGCGATGATTCTCATGTGTTCAATCCTGACAGCTACACAACTCGCACGTTGATGCGTCATGCGATGCCAAATCAATTACTACTACGTCATTCCCGTGCAAACGGGAATCCAGTAAAACAAGTTTCAGATATTTCTTCACGCCCTATCGGATGTAAGAAAAGCTCTATAACTAGATTCCCGCTTTCGCGGGAATGACGGCGTGCCAACTTGATACGTTAGCAAACTCATCGCTAACTGTACGTCATAATTCAAGCGATCAACATGCGTTGCTTGATACCAATTGATCAGCAAGACACGCCGGGCACTGGAACGGAGAACGCTTCCACACCTGCATATTTCGCGGCACTGCCCAACTCGGCTTCAATGCGCAACAATTGATTGTACTTGGCAATACGATCCGAACGCGACATCGAGCCGGTCTTGATTTGTGTTGCACGGGTAGCAACTGCAATATCCGCAATGGTTGAATCTTCAGTTTCACCCGAACGATGCGACACGATTGAAGAATAACCTGCGTTCGCAGCCATCTCGATCGCCGCCAAGGTTTCAGTCAAGGTGCCAATCTGATTGGGTTTGATCAAAATGGAATTGGTGATCTTTTCATCAATACCACGTTTGAGAATTTTAGTATTGGTGACGAACAAATCATCACCCACCAACTGCACACGCTTCCCCAAACGTTGTGTCAGCAAAGCCCAACCGGCCCAGTCGCTCTCGTCCATGCCATCTTCAATGCTGATGATGGGATAACGACTTGCAAGACCATCGAGATAATCAGTGAACTGTGCAGAGGTGAACTTGCGATTCTCGGAGGCCAAATCATATACACCTTCCTTGTAGAACTCTGAACTGGCGACATCCAGACCCAAGAAAATCTGCTTGCCTGCCTTGTAACCGGCACGTTCCACTGCTTCAAGAATGATTTCCAATGCGGCTTCATTCGATGGCAGATCCGGTGCGAAACCACCTTCATCGCCCACTGAAGTTGCCAACTTACGTTCGTGCAATACTTTTTTCAGTGTATGAAAAATTTCTGCGCCATAACGCAATGCTTCGGACAATGAAGGCGCGCCTACAGGAAGAATCATGAATTCCTGGATATCGACACTATTATCTGCATGTGCGCCGCCGTTGATGATGTTCATCATCGGTACCGGTAACGTGTTGGACGCAGCGCCATACTTGCCAAGGTATTTATACAAGCCTTGTTTGGACGCTTTCGCCGCGGCATGTGCTGCTGCAAGCGAGATCGCCAACAACGCATTGGCTCCGAGTCGACCTTTGTTATCTGTGCCGTCCAAATCAATCATGACTTTGTCGAGACCCGCTTGATCCATTGCATCGCGACCAACAACTGCTTTCTTCAATTCGCCATTAACATTGGCCACGGCCTTGAGCACACCCTTGCCTAAGTAACGACTTTTATCGCCATCACGCAGTTCCACTGCTTCGCGTGAACCGGTTGATGCACCCGATGGCACCGCAGCACGACCTACAATACCGGATGCCAGAGTTACATCGGCTTCAACGGTTGGATTGCCGCGTGAATCGATAATTTCGCGGCCACGTATATCCACAATCTTCGTCATAACAACTCTTCCTCGTAAGGTTTGGATTTCACAATTTGATCTAATTCTTTCAGGCTTGCAAGCAATGATGCCATACGTTGCAACGGCCATGCATTGGGGCCATCAGATAAGGCTTTCGCAGGATCGGGATGGGTTTCCATAAACACCCCTGCGACACCCGCACCGACTGCAGCGCGCGCCAAGACCGGGACAAATTCACGTTGACCTCCGGAGGCAGTGCCTTGCCCGCCTGGCAATTGCACTGAGTGCGTGGCATCAAATACCACTGGCGCACCGGTCGCTCGCATGATCGACAGTGAACGCATGTCGGAGACGAGATTGTTGTAACCAAAACTGAAGCCGCGTTCGCAAACCATGATTTGTTGATTACCGGTGGAACGCGCCTTGTCCACCACGTTTTGCATTTCCCAGGGTGACAGAAACTGACCTTTCTTGATGTTGACTGGCTTGCCTTGCGAGGCACAGCTGAGAATGAAGTTAGTTTGACGACATAGGAATGCGGGGGTTTGCAGAACGTCCACCACACTAGCCACTTCATTAAGAGGTGTGTCTTCATGCACATCGGTCAGCACAGGCACCTTAAACTGCCGCTTCACTTCCAACAATATTCGCAAACCTTCTTCCATTCCCGGACCGCGAAAACTTTTTGCAGATGAACGATTTGCTTTATCAAAAGATGATTTGAAAATAAAAGGTACATTCAATTGCGTAGTCAATTCTTTTAATGCACCGGCCACATCCAATACCAATTGCTCGCTCTCAATCACGCAAGGACCGGCGATGAGAAATAGTGGCTTGTTTGGCCCAACTTCAAAATCAAATAATTTCATTACAATTTACATGTCATATAGCACGGCGTTTAGATCAAACAATTCAAATCAAAGTTCATAAAATATCATTTCCGAGAAAGCGACTGTTTCGTCAAACACGACCGGTTATTACCGTTCATGGTAGTCCTGAGCTTGACGAAGGATCGAACCATTCATGACTTTTATTATGAACCCTTCGACAAGCTCAGGGTGAACGGAATCATTATTACTGGCCAGCACAGGTAGTCAGGCGCTTTCACGGGATGACATATACGACAAGTTAACCGATCATACAACATTCAAACCCATCCATCATTTAAGCGCCTGCCGCCTTCGGCATTAACCCAATATGATACGCCCGCGCGGCTTTCACAAAGCCGGTAAACAACGGATGTCCATCACGCGGGGTAGAACGAAACTCGGGATGGAATTGACAGGCAACAAAGAATGGATGATCAGGTAACTCGATCATTTCGACGAGACCATCGCGTGAAAAGCCCGAGAAACGCAAACCCGCATTCATCAATTTTTGCAGATACTTGTTATTGAATTCGTAACGATGACGATGTCTTTCCATGATTACATCTGCACCATAGATATGATGCGCTTTGGAACCGTGTGATAAACGACATTCCTGTGCGCCCAAACGCATCGTGCCGCCCATATGGGAATTCTCACTGCGCTGTTCAACCGAGCCCTTTTGATCTTGCCATTCTGAAATCAAAGCAATCACGGGATGCGGAGCATTACGATTAAATTCTGTGGAGTGCGCGCCTTCAAGTCCCGCAACATGGCGCGCATTTTCGATGATGGCCAACTGCATGCCCAAGCAAATACCTAAATAAGGAATCCGGTGCTCACGTGCATAACGAATCGCCTGAATTTTACCTTCAATACCACGTTCACCAAAACCACCAGGAACCAGAATGGCATCAACACCATCAAGCGCTGCTGTACCATGCTTCTCAATATCAGTGGCTTCAATAAAATCAATTTTGACGCGCGTATGCGTGCGCAAACCGGCATGAGTAAGCGATTCGGATAGCGAGATATAAGCATCACGCAAGTTGACGTACTTACCCACCATGGCAATATTCACCGTGGTATCGGGATTGGCTTTAGCACTGACGACTTGTTTCCATTCCTGCAAATCGGCAGGCGGTGCATTCAAATGCAGTTTACG
>JAICKZ010000302.1 GCA_025927665.1 Steroidobacteraceae bacterium
CTGCAAAGCCGTCTTCGCGTAGCTGCGCTGCACCAGCACGCATTTCAATTTCTTTACGAAAACGCACTTGAGTGGAAACATCGGGACGTGTGATGGCTAATGTTCCCGATTCACCGCAACAACGATCGTTCTTTTCAATCTTGCCGTTTGCTTTGTCATTCATCAATGTGTTCACTACTTTTAATGGATCGTAGCTTTTCATTGGTGAGTGACAAGGATCGTGATACATATAACGCACGCCCGTAACAGTGGTAAGTTGCAAGCCTTTTTCCATCAGATATTCATGAATATCGATGATGCGGCAATTGGGAAAAATTTCTTCAAACTTGTAATCTTGCAATTGGTCGTAGCAAGTACCGCAACTCACTACCACCGTTTGAATGTCTAAATAATTAAGCGTGTTGGCGACACGATGAAACAGTACGCGATTGTCAGTGACGATCTTGTCGGCTTTATCGGCCTGACCAGCCCCACGTTGTGGATAGCCACAACATACATAGCCTGGCGGTAACACCGTTTGCACACCGACATGCCACAGCATCGCTTGTGTTGCCAAGCCAACTTGTGAGAACAGACGTTCCGATCCACAACCTGGAAAATAAAATACCGCTTCGCTTTCTGCCGCGCCACGTTTGGGGTCGCGAATGATGGGTACGTAATGATTGTCTTCAATGTCCAGTAATGCACGCGCAGTGCGTTTTGGCAAATTGCCGGGCATTTTTTTGTTAACGAAGTGAATGACCTGTTCGCGAATCGCAGGTCGACCGCCGGTGGTTGCGGGCGGTCGTTTGGTTTGTGCCTTTGCAAATGCACCGAACACTTGGTTACCTAGGCGTTGTGCTTTATAACCCCAATCCATCATTAACTTACGTGTCAGTTTGATGGTTTGTGGATTGGTCGCGTTCAAGAAAAACATTGATGCCGCAGTACCCGGATTGAAGCGCTTCTTTCCCATGCGGCGTAATAAATCACGCATTGCCATCGACACATCGCCAAAATCAATATCCACTGGACAGGGTGACTCGCACTTGTGGCACACCGTGCAATGATCAGCGACATCACTGAATTCATCCCAGTGCTTAATGGACACACCACGACGCGTTTGTTCCTCGTACAAGAACGCTTCAATCAATAGCGAAGTGGCAAGAATCTTATTGCGTGGTGAATACAATAGATTGGCGCGTGGTGAATGCGTGGCACAGACTGGTTTGCACTTGCCACAGCGTAAACAATCCTTAATGGCATCGGATATTGAACTAATATCCGACTGTTGCATGATCAATGACTCATGACCCAGCAAGTTGAAACTGGGTGTGTATGCAAAACGCAGATCCGCGCCAGGTAATAATTTTCCTTTATTGAAGCGACCTTCAGGGTCGACACGTAATTTGTAATCGCGAAAGCCGCTGGTCTCTTCCTCAGTCAGAAACTCCAGTTTCGTGATACCAATGCCATGTTCACCAGAAATTACACCATCCAATTTTCGTGCAATGGCCATAATGCGTTCAACCGCGTGCGTGGCGGTTCTTAACATTTCATAGTTGTCAGAGTTCACTGGAATATTGGTGTGAACATTGCCATCGCCGGCATGCATATGCAGCGCCACCCATACTCGCCCGCGCAATATTTTTTTATGAATAGCTTCGCATTCATTCATGATGGCAGTGAATGCGGCACCAGAAAAAATATGCCGTAATGGCGCGCGTACTTCCTGCTTCCACGACACACGAATACTGCGATCTTGAATAATGTCGACGACACGCAAATTATTTTTCATGCCGTTGGTTATCTCATTACCAGAAGCGTTGCGCGAAGCAATCTCATTAAGAATGTTTGCATAACCAAGGCTCTTCAACGTATCGGCCGTAGCGTTAATCGTATGATCGAGATGTTGATAAAAGTACTGCCAGCGTTGTCTTACCTTATGCAGTATCTGACGCGCTTCGGCTCTGCGGTCACTTAGCATTTCACTGGCAGGAAGTCGTGTTAGTTCAGGATCATCGGTGGTGGTCAATTTCAATTCACCACCAAGATAGAATTCCAATGCATCCAGCAAAGCTAATTTATTTTGCAACGAGAGTTCGATATTGATGCGTTCAATCTCGTCGGTGTATTCGCCCATGCGATGCAGTGGAATGACTACATCTTCATTGATCTTGAATGCATTGGTATGTTTGGCAATGGCTGCAGTGCGCGAACGATCTGCCCAGAATTTTTTACGCGCATCGGCGTTCACGGCAATAAAGCCTTCGCCGGTGCGTGCGTTTGCAAGACGTACTACTTCGGATGTGGCGAGCCCAACTGCACTTTCATCATCACCCACAATATCGCCGAGCAATACCATCTTGGGTAATGCGCCGCGTTTTGATTTGGTGCTGTAGCCAACCGCTTTTAAATAACGCTCATCAAGATGTTCAAGGCCAGCCAGCATGACGCTGGTCGTTGCTTGGTTGCTATCAAGATAATTTTTAATTTCAACAATGGATGGAATGGCATCGCGCGCTTGGCCAAAAAATTCCAGACATACCGTACGTACATGCTTGGGCATGCGATGCACAATCCAACGTGCGGAGGTAATGAGACCGTCGCAGCCTTCTTTCTGAATGCCCGGTAAGCCACCCAAAAATTTATCGGTGACATCTTTGCCCAAGCCGACTTTGCGAAATTTGCCACCAGGAATGTCCAATCGTTGCGTGCGCAACACGCGTGCATGCTCAGGCGCTTCGTGACCATCTTTCCACGTAAGTTCGAACGAAGCAATTTCGACATCATGAATCTTGCCGCGATTGTGCCCAATGCGCTCTACTTCCAACCAGTTGCCTTCGGGATCGACCATGCGCCACCAAGCAAGATTGTCCACCGCGGTGCCCCAAAGTACGGCCTTCTTACCGCCTGCATTCATGGCAATGTTGCCACCCACGCAAGATGCATCGGCAGAGGTGGGATCCACTGCGAACACATAACCCGCTTTTTCTGCAGCGTTGGCAACACGTCGCGTTACCACGCCGGCTTCAGTAAAAATGGTTGGCACTGCATTGGCGACTTGAGGAAGATCACGCAATTCAACCGCTGAAATGTTTTCAAGTTTTTCGGTATTGATCACTGCACTGAGTGCAGTCAAAGGTATCGCACCCCCGGTATAACCGGTGCCACCACCGCGTGGTATGACGGTCAACCCCAGTTCAAAACAGGCACGTATTAATGCCGGAATTTCCAGCTCAGTGTCAGGCATCAATACGACAAAAGGAAACTCCACACGCCAATCCGTTGCATCAGTAACGTGGGAAACGCGTGCATAAGGATCGAAGCAAACATTATCGTTGTGCGTGAAACGCGTCAGTAATTTTTTCGCTCGGCGACGTAGTTCGGCGCTTTGTTGAAATGAAAATGCAAAATCTTGTACGGCTTTGCGTGCAGCAACGAGCAAGTCTGCCACTTTGCGATCACGACTTACATCATCATTATCGCGACGCTTATCGATTTCATTCAAACGATGATGCAATGCATCGATCAACATGCGTCGACGTTTCGGATTGTCAAGCAGGTCGTCTTGCAAATAAGGATTGCGTTGCACCACCCAGATATCGCCCAGCACTTCGTAGAGCATACGTGCCGAACGACCGGTGCGAC
>JAICKZ010000086.1 GCA_025927665.1 Steroidobacteraceae bacterium
CACTACTACTCGATGTCGAAGTGCTGCTGACACTGCTTGTCAAACTACTACTTGCGCTTGACATCGAAGACGAGACACTAGAGAGACTGCTCAAAGACACACTTGATGTCTGCGATGAGATTGCAGATGAACTGCTACCATTGCCAATATCATTGGATGGAGTACCAACAGCGCTTCCACCTGAGCAAGCGGTTAATTGCGAAGCCACTATTACTATCAAGCATCCAAAGATTGATTGATATCCACATGTACGCATAAAAGTGATCTACCTGAATGGAATAGTGACTGAAGGTAATTTCCAAAACGTTATTTGCTGCGTTTCGACATATAAGTATCGTCCACGAAATAAGCATTACGTTGTGCTGCTCATCAGTATCCACATTTCCAAGATAAACTGTAGCGTCGTGTTTATCCGACAGTGAACTCTTCATAATACATAAACTAGTAGCGGATCTTAGTTCAGCGTCATTGCGAGTAAGTTATGGAAATGTAGTTATTTTTGTGGCGCGATAATTCCAACGTATTACGCTACGACAACAGGTTTGAATATATCAGTGACGCACCGAGCCACGAGCGCATTCACGCCACATCCGTATTGATTACATTGAACCGGGCAAACCACAGCAGAATGCCTACATCGAGCATTACAATCGAACGATACGATATGATTGTTGAATCTGTATCTGTTTAGCATTCAAGGAATACTCGCGTCACGCATGTGAATATTTCCACGATGAAGTGCTTGTCTCCAAAGCCACCACGTAATAACGCATATGGAGAAGCGCGGACAAGATTGAGTTGTTGCGCCACTTGCCAATGTTTTTTAAGAATATTGAGTAATACTTCTTCTTGATTTGATTTCGCTTGATAGGCGACCATCGCTGTTTCAGGCACTTCATGGACGGAAGCCGCATTAACCACACCGATCGCAGCAATGAGACTGCTTATCAAACGACGATTGCATAAAATGCAAGATAGATGTGAACATAGAACTCTTCCGTTGCTCAGAAGGCGGAGTATCAAGTCGCAATATTGACATAGGCCATGATGGCGAGTGCCCGAGCTTCCAAATCTTTGAAGAAAGCCATGTTCCCAAATGTAAAAAGCCAGGGAAGCTTAAGTACATCGCGATACCATGTCACTGATTCCTGTAAGTTCTTCACGCTGCGAGCGATCTGACCCAGCGTCAAACTATCTTCTCGTTTGCGAGTCTGCACGTTGAGCGCGCTTTGCTTAGGAGCTTGAAACCAACCGCGTAGTGACTGACGACTTGTCAAACCGAGTTTAGCTTTCGCATTATCAACATGAAACTTCACGGCATCGAAACTCACGCCACGTTGTTTCGCAATTTCTCGAGTGGTCACCCCATGTTGAACGGCATGGACAATGGACCATTCAGTTTTTGTCAGTACATCATCATGGGGTCGACGTCCACGCTTACCAGGTGCTTTCATGAACAAAATCTAGCATGCGGTGTCGTGAATTACCCTCCCCATTTGCAACGCATATAAAAAACTGCAATCCTGAACTGATGGGTTGGAATGTTAATTGGATAAGGAAAATTTGTTATACAGCAAACTGAGTGCACTAAAACGGAGTTGGCATCTCGTCCCATGATGGGTTTGAGCCAATCTTCGCAATCAAAAAATCAATGAAGGCACGCACTTTGGGCAAGAGATTACGTCGTTCAGGATACACCGCGTACAAAGACAATTCCGTCGCTGGAAAATTGCTCAGAATCACCTTCAACTTCTGCGTACGCAATTCATCGAATACATAGAAGATCGGCAACATAACGATGCCCTGCCCTCCCATTGCGGCATCACGTAGCACCATACCGTTATTTGACTGCAACGTACCTTTCAGTGGAATCACAATTTCACTATTGGCATCTATAAAACGCCATTCGCGAGGCGTTGAAAGATAAGTGTATGCGAGACAGTTATGTTCCAACAAATCTTCAGGACGTTCTGGTATGGAATGTGTTGCAAGATATTGTGGGGACACGCAGACAACCTGCCTGCATGGCGCAATGCGTCGCGCAATCAGGGCGGAATCATGTAGCTGACCAATACGCAATGCCAAATCGAACCCGTGAGCGATTAGATCGACTTGTCGATCATCCAATTGCAGGTCCAGTTGCACGTCAGGGTACCGTTCCAAAAATGCAGGAATTAGAGTGGTCAAATGCAACAAACTGAATGACATCGGGGCGGCAATTCGTAATAAACCTCGCGGCTCTGTCTGATAACGAGCGACCTCCAATTCCGCATTCTCTATTTCACTTAACGCCTGCGCGCTGCGGCGATATAGCTCTGCACCAGCCTCAGTGAGACTTAAGCGTCTTGTCGAGCGGTTTAACAATCGCACACCCAGTTGTTCTTCAAGGCGTGTCACTGCCTTGCTGATTACCGGCTGTGATATCTCCATGGCTTCCGCCGCAGCAGTAAAGCTGGAGTGCTGCACCACTTTAACGAAGATCGAAATATCAGTGAGATTCTGCATTGATAGTCCTAACGAAGGATTTATTCCACCAGCAAATAAATGTCATTCTGCCAGACCCACAGATAATTACCGTACATCCCTGTAACGTTTATCGCCAGCGCGGTTGATAGTCAGCCGCCAAATCATTTTGGAAGTACTTATGAAAGCATTCGATCAACAAACCCTTGCTGCGATGACACTGCGCGTGTCGCTTGGCTTAATGTACCTCGCTCATAGCATTGTGCTTAAGTTTTTCACGTTCACACTCGCAGGCACGGCACAATACTTTCAATCCATCGGACTACCTGCATTCCTTGCCTACATCGTATTCGCTGCAGAAGTCAGTGGTGGAGTGCTCTTACTATTGGGCATCCAGACGCGTGCAGTATCGTTGGCTCTTATTCCTGTGTTGCTGGGTGCCACCTGGGTTCATGCGCCCAACGGTTGGGTATTCAATTCTAATGGTGGAGGCTGGGAATATCCGGTTTTCCTAATTATTGTCAGCGCTGTTACTGCGTTGCTTGCGTCAACGACGGCACGCGTCAATGACACAAAGCGCGCACTTGCTCATACTTAAAGCGATGACACTGATTCGATGACTCAAAGAGCATCCTCTACTCCCTACTGCTTGTAGGGAGTTGTCGTTCCAAGTTAACGGGTTTCTTCTCAAGTCCAAAGTTGTGAAACTTTCGCTGACATAACTGCTGCCCGCTACGAATGATCTTAAATACCTTGATAATCTTGTAACTCACAATGCAACAAATTTGTAGATGTCCATATTTTTGATCGTACGCAAGCTCATTCACACGCAGGTAAGCCTCTGATACTCTTTCATCGACGGTACAAATTTCAAACAAAAACTGGTCAGAGAGGGCTCACATGAATTTCGAATATCGTATTGTATTGTTATGTGCCGCTGCGTTGATAGCCGGCTGTGCCACACAGAAAGTGATTCAACCGGCAGCCGCTGGCCTGCCCGCATCACAGGTTGCAACAATCGTAACAGCCCAGCGATCAAATTTTGGAGGTTCGGTTTCATTGGAGCGAGTCACAGACTCTCAGGGAAGGGACGCGGTCAACTACAACATGTTTACTGCAAATGTTGAAGATACCGCCGTTGTTATACCTGGAAGTTACAAGATCAGCATCATCTGTGTACGTGGAACCGATATGTTATTTCCTTCGGCAACTTTTGAGCTGCGAGGTGGCTACACGTATACCATGGAGTGTAATAACGTTAGCGCGTTGCGGGTCGGCGTCATTGCCACGGAAGCGCGAACTGTCCTTACCGATAATAAGGCACAGACTTCATCAAAATGAGGTCTGAGAGGAAATAAAGTACACCACTGATTGTTTATAATCTGGCACGATGTAGATGTAATCGAGATTACATTGTGTCCATCCCTGATTGCTAATCTGATAGTCAATTTATGTAATCGTGATTAACCTCACCAACCAATACTGCGCCCACCATCTACAGCTAAAATCTGCCCAGTAACGTACGGTGCATCTTTAATAAAAAATAACGCAGCCCGAGCAATATCGTCGGGTGAACCTTGACGCTTTAAAGCTGTCTTGCTGAGAATTTCCTGTTGTAACTCGGCTGACATTTCATGTTCAGGCCATAACACGGGTCCAGGCGCGATGGCATTGACACGAATCTCTGGACCCAGTTCACGCGCAAGCGACTTGGTTAAGGTCACCAACCCAGCCTTGGCAATGGAATAGACCGGGTGTTCAACTAAGGGACGTTGTGCATGAATGTCGGCCATATTCAATATCAACCCATGTGTTTTCTTAAGATACGCTGTTGCCGCTTGTGCCAGAAACAATGGCGCTTTCAAATTACTACCGATCAATTCATTCCAGTGTTGTTCGGTAATTGTTCCAATCGGCGTGGGATAAAATGCAGAAGCATTATTAATAAGCACATCCAGTTGGCCATGCTGCTTAATACAATGCATGACAATAGAATGCAGTTGCGTTGTGTCCAATAAATCTGCTGCGACAACACTGACTGAGTCATTACGCAGATTGTTAAGCTCCTGTGCCAACGACTCCGCAGCAATTTGAGAATGATGATAGTGAATGACAATAGTAGCGCCATTGGCATGTAACAAACGTGCGGTGGCAGCACCCAAGCGTTTGGCGCCGCCGGTAATCAAAACCACTTTGTTATGCAGTGCTCTGTCACTCATAATGTCACCATGTTTCACACCACTCATACCTTACCACCATTAACTGCAGATGAGCAGGCACATAGTGAACGACTGATCGCGCTTATTGGTGATGAATTGGATCGTCACCAAAACTGGATCAGCTTCGAACGCTATATGGAACTAGCATTGTATGCACCCGGTCTGGGTTATTACTCCGCAGGGTCACACAAGCTGGGTGCAGGGGGTGATTTTATTACCGCGCCGGAAACCTCGCCATTCTTTAGTCGCTGCATTGCCTCTCAATGCGCATTGATATTGCACACATTAAAAGGTGGTGATGTGTTGGAATTGGGAGCGGGTAACGGCATCATGGCGGCTGACTTGTTGCTGCAATTGGAAAAATTAGATTCACTGCCGCAGTATTACTATATCGTGGAAGTAAGCGCCGATTTGCGGCAACGTCAACAACAACTATTGCAGGCAACAATCCCACACTTGTTTGAACGCATACGCTGGTTGAGTTCTTTGCCCGAAGCATTCGTTGGCTTCATCGTGGCCAATGAAGTATTGGACGCCCTGCCAGTTCAACGTTTTATCGTGGAAGGAGAATCTATCAAGGAACTCGGTGTGAGCCGCAATCGCGGTTTATTTCATTGGCAATCGCAGTCAATCAATGCAAGACTAAGTTCTTCCATTGAGCATATCGTCAATGATATCGGTCATTCGTGGTCTGAGGGATATTGTTCCGAAGTCAACTTGCTGCTGCCACATTGGATCAATGCATTGTCATCATCGTTGCAACGTGGCGTCATGTTATTCATCGATTATGGTTTGCCTCGTAAACAATATTACGATTTCCATCGATCACAAGGAACATTGAATTGTTTTTTTAAACATCGTCAGCATGACAATCCATTCATTCATGTTGGCATGCAAGACATTACCTCTTGGGTAGATTTTACCGCACTGGCTGAAGCTGGAATTAATGCTGAATTAGAATTGTTAGGATTTTCAACACAAGCTCATTTTTTGATAGGTGCTGGTATTAAGGAAATGCTGCAGATCGCCATGCAAGAACATGAGTTGTTAGACACGCAACGCTGGCAGCTGTCGCAACAAGTACAGCGATTGATGCTACCCGACGGCATGGGCGAGACTTTCAAAGCGATGGCGTTCAGCAAGCATTGTGAGTTGGAATTACCAGCCTTTGCTTTTAAAGATTTAAGATATTTACTGTAGTTCAAGGCTGGTAGAGTTAATCCGATGGAATTAGATATCGATTTCAAGTTGGTAAGCATGCTCACCTCCCAAGAGCATCAACGCGCACAAGAAGAAATTACCACGCTTGGGATGCTAACTGCATTTCGTCAGTCACTGCAACGCCATGATGTCGCGCTTGACGCGGCTACCGATAAAAATACGCTCGCCTGCAAACAAGGTTGTTATTGGTGCTGTTATTTCTCGGTGGATGTGCGCGCAATTGAGATATTCAATATAGTGCAGTTCATCAAAGAACATTTCAGTGTCGAACGTTTGCAACAAATACGTGATGAACTTATTGCGAATAGCAAAGTACTCAACACTCTGGATGAAGTGCAGCGCATGCAACACAATTGCAAATGTCCATTCCTAATTGATGGCAATTGCAGCATTTATTCGGTACGACCACAGACCTGTCGAAATTATCATGCAACAGACTCAAGAGGTTGCCAGCAATCATTTGAACAGCCGAATAACATGGACATTGCGCCTGAATATGCACCTATTACTTTTCAAACCGGTGCATCGCAGGTAGATGCGTTTGCGAAAGCCATGCACAATGCTGGTTACGTGATTGACGTATATGAACTGAATAGTGCAATGCTTGAGGCACTAGATCATCCTGATAGAACATGGCAACGCTTCATTGATAAGAAATCGGCTTTTTCTGTCACAGGAAATGATGTACCACTGGAATTCATGGAACTGGGAGAGTAAGGTTCACGTTCCGAACTCAGTTGTATGTTTATCTATACGATGAATATATTTACATCATTGATTATTTATTTTAAAGGTGCGACATGAATAAACTAGTACTGACTGGACTGTTGTCCATTGCCTGTATTTCCACTGCCTTCGCTTCGTTGAAGCAAGGCGATAGTGCTCCAGCCTTTACCACTCAGGCATCGCATGCAGGTAAAGCATTCACATTTTCTTTGCAGGAAGCTTTACAGAAAGGCCCCGTTGTAGTTTATTTTTTTCCTGCCGCTTACACAGGCGGCTGCAATTTACAAGCACACACATTTGCAGAGAACAAAGAAAAATTTGATGCTGAAGGTGCAACCATTATTGGTGTGTCACTCGATAGCATTGGTCGTTTGAATGATTTTTCTGCCGATCCCAATTATTGTGCTGGGAAAATTTCGGTGGCTTCCGATGCAGATGGCAAAATTGCAAAATCTTATGATTTGAAAATAGGCGCAGCCAGTGTCACCGCCAAAGATACACGCGGCATGGTTATTGATCATGGTTTTACTGAACGCACCACCTTTGTGGTAGGTAAGGATGGCAAAATTGCAGCCACCATTGGCGGCATAACTCCGGTTGAAAATGTCAATAAGGCGCTCGAGGCACTGCAGCAACTTAACGCCGTGAAGAAATAATATTTACTTCTGGAAATAAAATACCTAACGACCTGCCAAAACTAACGATGTCAATTGAACTGACTGCAATTGAAGCGCGCATCATTGGTTGCTTGATTGAAAAAGCGATAACGACACCGGATCAATATCCGTTATCGCTTAATGCGTTGACCAATGCGTGCAATCAAAAAAGCAATCGTGAGCCGTTAATGGATCTCGATGAATCGTTGGTACAAAAAACCATCGACGCATTGGTACGTAAGCATCTGGTGATAGAACGTTCTGGTTTTGGCAGTCGTGTACCCAAGTATCAACATCTATTTTGTAACGCAAGCTTTGGTTCGTTGCAATTCAATACCATTGAAACTGCGATTGTCTGTGAATTATTACTGCGAGGACCCCAAACTCCTGGCGAGCTGCGTACTCACGCCGCACGCATGACTGAAATAAAGCAGGTCAGCGAGGTTGAAACTGCATTGCAGAATTTGATTGCACGAACCGATGGCCCGTTTGTGGTACGTCTACCACGTGAACAGAATCGTCGTGATTCCAGATATGCACACTTGTTTAGCGGTGGCGTGGATTTTACTGAGACAGTCGTCATGGAAGCAGCACCACAATCTAACGAGTCTCGATCTATTTCTTCACTTGAACGCATTGAGCAATTGGAAACATTGGTTGCGGAACTGCGCCGTGAGATGGACGAATTGAAACGCAAAGTGAGAGATTGATTCGATACCCGAATTGGTTCACAACAATTTTTAACGCCATTCTAATGTCTTAAATGACACTGCATCTCTTATGAAAATTTATTCCTGGAACGTCAACGGTATTCGCGCGGTTTTAAAGAAAGATTTTTTTTATCCATTCTTGAAAGAACATCAACCCGATATTTTATGTTTACAGGAAACCAAGGCAGAGCGCGGTCAGGTTGAAGTGGATTTGCCGGACTATCATGAATACTGGAACTCGGCAGTCAAAAAGGGTTATTCCGGTACGGCGATTTTTTCCAAAACCAAACCGTTGAATGTGATCAATGGCTTTCCAGATGACATCAACAAACAGTATGGTTTCGCGGCTGATGCATTTGGTGATCCCACCACCGAAGGTCGCGTGCTCACGGCTGAGTTCGAAAAATTTTACGTTGTCACTGTGTACACACCCAACGCCAAAGATGATCTGGGTCGTCTGCAATTGCGTCACAAGCTTTGGGATCCTGCGTTTCTTGCTTATTGCCAACAGTTAGAAAAAAGTAAGCCGGTAATATTTTGTGGCGACTTGAACGTCGCACATACTGAATTGGATTTAGCCAACCCCAAACCGAATGTTGGCAAGAAAGGCTTTACTAATGAGGAACGCGAAGGCTTTCAGCGCTTCGTCGATGCTGGATTTGTAGACACATTTCGATTGTTCACTCAAGGCAATGGACATTATAGTTGGTGGAGTCATTTCGCTGGTTCACGTGCGCGAAATGTCGGTTGGAGAATTGATTACATTCTGGTTTCAACGCAGCTACGTAATGCAGTCAAAGAAGCAAAGATTCATGCGGCGGTCATGGGTAGTGACCATTGCCCGGTAAGTATTGCGTTAGACTCGTGACATGAAGTTTGTCGTATAGCAAAACTTCTCTGTACAATTTAGAAAGTAAAAGTTCTCCTTGTCGGCTGTTTAATAATGAATGCACTTATCTTTGTTGTTCAATCGCTATTCCGACTGATCTTGGTCGCGTTTCTGTTGCGGGTGTTATTGCCGCTTTGTCGCGCAGATTCGCGCAATCCGGTTTCGCGCTTCGTCATCCAAGTCACCAACCCCCTGGTACTACCCATACGTAAGATTTTTCCACCGCTAGGGAGATTTGATGTCGCCGCGCTGATCGCACTGTTTGCAGTGCAGCTGTCCAGTATTGTGGTAATTTGGTTGTTGGTGGGCAGAAGTTTGGATGCTTATCAAATGATGCTGTTATATGCCGCGTACGATTTGACGGTTCAGTTATTGCAGTTTTATTTCTATGCCATCCTTGTGTATGCGCTACTAAGTTGGATCGCGCCAGACACTTATAGTCCGATTGGTAACTTGCTAAACTCGCTGGTGACGCCGGTGTTAATACCATTCAGACGCCTGATTCCGCCACTGGGTGGATTAGACTTATCAGCCGCATTCGCTGCTATTGCAATCATAGCCTTCGAAATACTGCTCGCAGATTTGATGCGACCATACTTACTATCGTTGATATGAACCGATTCCACTGAAAACAACTCGTCATATCTACCGCCCGAATATTGCCATTTGCCTGCCCACCTGCGTGTATTAGCACTGGACGATCACGCAACTTAGTTTATAGTTACTGTCATCAAAACTTGCTGCTTTGCAAATCTCTTATTGCAGGTGATCACTATGAGCATGAACTCCAAAAGACATTTGTTAACGGTTGCGATTTTGGGCGGGCTGATCAGCATGCTGATGTCAGGTTGTGATCGACAACCTAATGCCGTTATTCAAACTGCTCGACCAAGCACTGAATCATTTGTCAATGTGGGAGATTACGAAATGCATTTCAATGCGGTGAGAAGTGATCAACTTACCGCCGACATCGCCCGCGCATATGGTATAGAGCGTAGCAAGAACAAGGTATTGCTTAATATATCTGTCTTGAATCATGCCAACAAAAATACTGTATCGACCGACGCCAATATCACTGTGTTAGCACGCAACCTTAACAATCAGGTAAAAGACGTTCCATTGCGGCGCATCACTGAAGGTAGCGCGATTTATTATATTGGCGATGCGGATATAAGCGGTACCGAAACCTTGGTGTTTGAAATAAACGCACTACCAGCTGGTTCCAGTAACACTATTACAGCAAAGTTGACAAGAGAATTTTTTGCTAATTAATGCAAATTTACGGTGTAAGCGCGCCGACTCGGAAAAACAAGATAAAAAATAGTTACACACGTATTAAACACCGGCAAATCTTGTGTTATTTTGCGATGTGTCTTTAAACTCCATGCATCTGATTAAACAACTCTCAGGAGTAAAACAATGGCAAAGAAAAACGCAGCACCCACCAAGTCTGAAATTTATGCGCACATTTCCAAGGAAACCGAACTCAGCAAGAAACAGATTTCTGAAGTGTTCGATTCCTTGAATAGCATTCTTAAAAAGAGTTTGCGCGCTAACGGTTTATTTACCTTTGCGGGCTTAATGAAGCTCAAAGTGGTAAAGAAACCTGCAACCAAAGCTCGTGAAGGTATTAACCCCTTTACCGGCGAAAAGACGACATTTAAAGCCAAGCCTGCTTCCAAAAAAGTACGTATTGCCGCTTTGAAGTCTTTGAAAGAAATGGTGAATTAATTCACCGTTTGACTAGAGCCTATCTCAAAATATAGCGAGCGAAGATAGTTGTTTAAATTATCGAATAGCGAATCGCAGTTTCTACGGAAATAAAACAAGTCTAAATTCATAAGGTAAAAGTCCCATATAAACGATACCACGCGCAGTAGTTTGAGATAGGTTCTAGATATGATCCTAGAGCTTCAGATCGAAGTTCTGGGATTATTTTTTGGTGCGCTACAAGACAATCTTAAGCCTGTAGCCACGCGCGCACCACTTCGCGCAACTCGCCTAGTCGACCATGAAAATAATGTCCCACACCTGGAAGTATTGTTAGCTGCGGTGGTGACGATATTTGCTTCACCCAATTGCTGACGAGTTCGGCTGGAACCACATCATCCGCATCGCCCTGAACGATTAACCAAGGACACTGCGGCAAGTTATTTAACGGTGCCTCGCGTGCAATTGCAGGCGCGACCATAATCAAGCGTTCAATATCAGTTTGTTGCGCGGCGCGTAACGCAACACCACCACCAAATGAAACACCGGCCAACCATACAGTGGTCCCAGGCCAGCGTTGATGAGCCCACTTAATCACTGCTAATGCATCTTCAGTCTCGCCAATACCTTCTGCAAAGC
>JAICKZ010000033.1 GCA_025927665.1 Steroidobacteraceae bacterium
CGTGTTGGGATGCGTTAGATGATTGCCATCAGAATTACTGGCAAACCCGACAATTTCAGCATAAATTTTTGCACCACGTGCCTTCGCATGTTCGTATTCTTCCAGCACTAAAGTGCCAGCGCCTTCGCCGATGACCAAGCCATCACGATCTCGATCAAAAGGACGTGGCGTGGTAGTTGGTGCATTATTACGTACGCTGGTTGCATAGAGAGTATCGAACACCGCCGCCTCAGTGGGACATAACTCTTCTGCGCCCCCTGCAACCATCATCGGAATCTTTCCATACTTGATGGCTTCATAAGCATAACCAATGCTCTGACTGCCCGAAGTGCAAGCGCTGTTTGCAGGAATCACACGTCCCTTCAATCCAAAATGCACACTAATGTTAGCGCACGTGGTATGTGGCATTAATCTTAAGTACGTTGTCGCATTGATGGTGCCCACGACACCGGTAATAAGCATGGAACTGAATTCAAGAAGCGCATCCGTGCTGCCAGTGCATGAACCATAGGCCACGCCCATCGCACCGGTTTTAATCTCAGGATTATTGATTAACTCCGCATCGATCAATGCCAACTCCGTAGCATATGTTGCCAATTGCGCAACGCGACCCATGCTGCGTAATACTTTTCGATTGTAATGTGGTGGTAGCTTGAAATCATTGATAGGTCCTGCCAAGCGAGTGTTCAAGCCTTCGTAGCGCTCCCACTCTGGCATGTAGCAAATACCGCTCTGGTTATTGCGCAAGTTGTGTTCAAATTGTTGCCATGTACTACCCAGCGCGGAAATGATTCCACATCCGGTCACCACTACTCTGCGTTCTCTTCTGCTCATCAAACCGACCCTGTCAACACATGCCACCATTCACCGCAATCACCTGGCGAGTGACATAAGCAGCGCCCGGTGACATCAAGAAACTCACAACACTGGCAACCTCTTCAGGTTCTCCGACACGCTTCGCGGGAATGACATTAAGCGCTTCTTCCAGTGGAACTTCGTTAATCATATCAGTGCGAATTAATCCTGGTGCGACACAATTAACAGTGATGTTGCGACTGGCCAGCTCGACCGCCAATGCCTTAGTGGCACCAATAATTCCCGCCTTGGCGGCACTGTAATTCACCTGTCCACGATTACCAATTAAACCCGACACCGATGACAATGTAACGATGCGTCCAGGCTTGCGCGTCCGAATCATAGGCATGACGAGAGGATTTAATACATTGAAGAAGCTGTCGAGATTGGTGGTGAGCACTACATCCCATTCTTCCCCGCTCAATGCAGGGAATGCTCCATCGCGTGCAATGCCCGCATTACATACGACACCGTAATAAACACCGTGTAGTTCTATATCGGCCATCAATGCAGCCGCAGTCCCATCACGATCGGCAACATCAAACTGCACGATGCGAGCACTCAGGCCTTTTTGTTTAATTGCATCTACGGTTACCTCCGCTTGCTCGCGCTGGGTACGACAATGCACCACCACGTCATAGCCATCATCTGCCAGTTTAAGTGCAATGGCGCGACCAATGCCGCGACTGGAGCCTGTTACCAAAATACTTTTATTCCCTTGCCCTGACATTCTGATGATAGGTTGACTAACCGTATCGCCATTATTATTTTGGTTGTTCATTGAACTGTTCCTGAATTAGCACTTGATAGGTCAGCATTGATGATCACGGTGTTATTCCATGGCACTGCTTTCAATATACAAACTGTAACCCAATTCATTCTGATGCAACCATACGCGACCTTGCCAAGGATCCTTTGAGTAATGAACTTCTGTAATGATCTTGTGCTCACGGGTTACACGTCGAGTGCCTGGATAAGGTTCGCTGACCTCTACACCTGATGTTTGCCATGCATGCTGCACGACATTAAGCGGCCAAAATGCCAGCTGTAAATCATTCAACAAACGCGAAGCCTGCAAAGCATCCGGCACTTGTGGCGCACGTTGTTCAGTGACATTACTACCATCATAAGTTAATGTGAAGGCACGCAATCCCATACTCGTCAAACAAATGATGGCCACCTTTTCTGGAGTGGCAGTAACGACGCATTGCAGAGTAAAGCTTTTGTCAGCGTATTCCCCGTGCAATAACTGCGTAACTTGATGCGACGAACCCAACGATGAAGGCGATAATAATGGCAATGAATAGTTACTGGTTATCGCAGGATGAGTGAGCGTTGTGCATCCACCCAACACAATGCTGAACATTAACAACAATGATTTTTTTGTAACGATTTTCACGAGAATATTGCTAACGGTTTCGGCACGTCTGCGCCAAGGCATGCAAGCGTCGCGATGACTGTGGCCCGTTGTAGGGATTGGTCGGATCCCATACATATCCGGCAAGCACCGAGCAAATCATGCGATGAATTTTTGGATCTTTGTTATTCGCAAAAATGACATCCTGCAACGATTGGTCATACCAACCACTGACAAAAGCACGAAATGTCTCCACTCCAAATAACAATGGCTCTGCGAAATCCGTTTTCCAATTCACCGTCTCACCCCGAAATTGTCGATCCAATGTCTGTGCTGCCAGCTTTGCTGAATACAATGCAATGGTCACGCCTGACGAGAATACCGGATCGAGAAACTCTGCAGCATTGCCCAACAACGCAAATCCTGGACCATGTAAAGTTTTAACATTGGCTGAATAGCCAACAATTTCACCAACAGGTCTTACGGAATGCGCTTTGGATAATAACTGCCTTAACGTCGGCTCAGCGGCAACCATGGCCCACAAGCGTTCTTCGTTGGTGCCTTTGTATCTGGCATGTTGCTCCTTGGTCGCAACAATACCCAATGAACAATTACCATTGGAAAATGGAATCAACCACGACCATATGTCGCGATCAGTAGGATTGGTGCCGATGCGAATTTTCTGACGATCAAACTCGCCAGACACAATGTTATCTTTGACATGACAGAACAACGCGGCCCGTGTCGGGAATGACGATGGCTTTTCCAGGTCAAGTAATCGCGGCAGGGTTCGGCCAAAGCCACTGCCATCAAGCACAAAGCGTGGACGATGTGTTTCGCTACTACCATCGATATTTTTGCAAGTCACCACCGGACGCTCACCACTCACATCAACGCCAGTGATCTCCACTTCATAACGCACCTTCGCACCATAGCGCGCGGCTTCATTGGCCAGCACTTGATCGAATTCGGCACGCGGAACCTGAAAAGTAAAAGGAGAGCCTTCAGTCACCTTGTCAACAAAATTAAAATCTGTGTATCGATCTCCGTACACAAATGCCGCGCCGTTCTTGAATTGAAAATTGCATTGCATGACTGCATCCAGCATGCCTGCTTCATGCAAAATTTGCGCGCTATTGGCCAATAAACTTTCACCAATGGAAAAGCGTGGAAATTGTTGACGCTCTAGCACCAGCACGTCATAACCTTTTTGTGCCAGAAATGAGGCCGATACAGCGCCTGAAGGTCCTGCACCAATAATTAATACATCAGTCAAGAATGTTCCCCTGTAAATTTTATCGATGGCAATGTCAGACAACTCAACATTGCGAACAGCCACGAAAGTGTAATAGAACACAGCAACGTCAAACCAATACTACGAATAAATGGCGTAGCGCTGAATGCCAACAAACCAAACGCAAGCAGAGTCGTGCATGCCGATAGCGTGACACTCAAGACAGCTGTCGGCATTGCAGTATGACCATGTCGCAGGAAAATTCCATAGTCGACACCCAAGCCCAACACCAACCACAATGCTAGCAAGGTAAATAGATTGACCGGCACACCAAACCAGCCAAACAATCCCAAGGTCACGGCACTCGCCAATGCGGATGGCAACAGAATCACTGGCGCCTCCAACCAATTGTACTTAAAACTTAGTAACAACCACGTCGCCACATAAACCACACACAGTAACCATGACATCACCTGACGATAGCTACGCAAAACTTCTGATACGGAATTGACACGATCAATCAATTGCACACCAGACGTATTTGTAGCGATTCGCCGCAGAGCAGAAACATCCTTCACACCAGTTAAGGTGACGATGGTTGAATAGTGTCCGTTTATGTTTCCCAACCATAAATCACGGTAGGGCTTTGCGGCATCGTTACTGATCCATTCATTAACCGTCAAGGGTGAAGTATCACGAGTAAACTCCTTAATGCGAGCAGAAATATCTTGAGCTGCAAAACCGAGTTGCCGTAATACATTTGACAATACTCCCCCATCATTAAGAACCTGAGTCTGCAACAACTCGTGATTATGTCGCTGCTGCATCAGTGACGGCAAACTGCGTGTAATCGCTGTGTAGTTATTCAATTGACCAGAAGATTTCATTGCATCCAATGACTGTACCAATTGTTCTTCATTTTCAAGTACAGTTTGTTCATTACTGCCCTGTATCAAAAAATATCGCGATTCAATACCCGATTTAAGCAACGCAGCCACACGCTGTTCGGCTACGACGAGCTCTGGCGGCGATGACTGCAATGCTCTGACATCATCTTGAATAGATATACGAAGTAATCCGCTCAATGCGATTCCCAATATCACCAGCATCGTTATCACATGTAGTTGCGACCATTCCCAGCGATAAAAATGCGCTGTCAGCCAATCACCAATGCGAGGCCCCCATGCAAAGGACTTTTTCGGCACACGATATAAAATCGGATATGCACACAGTACTGACAAACAACCGACACTGAGTCCGGCAACACAAAACAACGCAATTTGTTGCAGACCTGGAAACGGCACCAGTAACAACACGATATAGCTTAACAACGTTGTGATCAATCCCAATACAATAGTGCCACCTACGTGATCAACCGCAACAGCAGGAGTCCAGTTTGGATCACCACGAAATCGATCTGCAAAAAAGTGAATTGAATAGTCGATCACTCCACCAATCAAACTGGAACCAAACACCAATGCCAGTATATGCACATTGCCAAATACGAAATGCGTGGCACACAAACCGGCAATCATAGCCAGTGCTGTGGTCATTGCGCCTAACAACAACGGACGTATGGCGCTGAACACCGTAATCAACAAAATCGTCACCAGTGCCGTTTCAATACTGCCGAATACATTCATTTCTGCAGTAGCCCGATTTCGCGCCGCAGCTGCGTGCTGCAATGTACCTGAAATCAACAATTCAAATTTGCTGGGTGCAATAACTTGTGCTGCTGCCTTGCGCGCGGTATCAATCGCCGCCAACGCGTCATCCTCCACCTTTGAGGCAAACGGACTGCCTGCGAGCTCTACTACAACAAGCACATAGTTAAGATCATCATTATCACTTGGGATAACCAGTTCGTTACCATCCAACTGCGCAGCACCCATGCTGGGTACTTGTTGAAGTAGATAATCTGTCGCCAGTCCAAGTGGATCTTGCGACAGACTGACAGGGCGCATCATTCCTGCAGGTGTAAAAGCCGCATGCAATGCTTCTTGCTGCAACTCTGAGGCTTGATTGTTAATCAATAGTTGACGGTGATATGCCTACAACAATTAATCACGATGTGGCCAGTACAATGCCAACATGGATTGTGTCAACGCACCTTGCTCTAGTGTCACCTGCGAAAAACTTTTTGATGTTTGTAACGAATCCGCAAAAGTCTTTGCGGCTTGTTTGGCTTGTTCAAGATGCGGCGCACCGACAAGCACTAACATTTTTCCAGCCAGCGCTTGCGAGAACTTGTTGATGGCTTCATTGGTTGCAATATCACCGCGCACTGTAGGCAACAAGGCAAGAATATCGGTTTCGATCTTTAATCTGGGAATTACCCAAAAGCCAAATACAATGACCATTGCAATCATGGACAGCAGCCACGCCAGAAAGCGGGTACGTATCTTGGCAGGTGATGACTGTGATTGATGCACTGACATAAAGTTACTGATTCGATGCTATGGTCGCAGAAGGAGCTTGGATTATTAATTTTTTCCAGTGAACAAACTTTGTTCAGCAGCACTTGCTTCTGCAGCATAAGAAATCTCTGCAAACTCAATCTCGGTGCGATCACCGTTCGCGTCATGCAAAAGCAATTTTTCTACCTGTGTGGAACCACTCACTATCGCATCACGAAATACATTGGCAATTACCGGCACAGTTGGCTTAAGCCCGATTTCCCATTGCTTACCTTGTTGCAAACCGTACAACGTGAAAGAACTTTCCAATGACTTTACATCCAAGCTGAGCAAGGACAAAAAAATATGCGCGATCACGCGCACTGCAGATTGTTCATTGGCGGAGACTTGCATGGTGGTCTTGCCAGCATCGATCTGTTTCATCCCCGACACCGTCAATACAAAATCAGAGTCAAATGGTTCGAGCGTGTGCCAATCGACGCCCGTACCTTTGATGAACACAAAAGTACCTCGAGAAATAATGGGTTTTGGAATGTCCGGTAAAAATTTTTTAAAAATGAACTTGCCACGCATCACCTGCGCATCACGCCAATGATTAGAAGTTTGTTGTAATGGACCTGCCAATAATTGTGGCGCCGATTGCATATGATCGAATACATCGTCAGCGTATGCCGTGACCATACCAAACAACAACAGTACGGCCAATTCAACTCGTGGAAATCTTTTCCTCATGGCTTCAACCCAAGGCGATCAAACAAGATAGTGGGCGACATCAAACAGAGCTCATTGGTTTTCGCGTCTACTGCAACTTGAGTAGTTGAGCCTTTGGTCAGTCGCGCTTGCGTGGTTGCATCGCGAATCAGATAATCTATCTTCAAGCGATATTCCCATTCTTTAAGAACTGCATCGACAACAATACATTGCTTGAAAACCAATGGTTTGATGTAACGGATCTGCAAATCAATAATCGGCCATATATAACCCGACTCACGCATCTCGCTATATCCATAATTAAATTTCTCTAGCAATGCACAACGCGCCAGTTCGAAATACTTAGGATAGTTTCCATGCCACACGATACTAACCGAATCAAGATCATAAAATGGAATCTCGATTTCAATCCGTGCCTGCCACGTTGGTTGACTCACCGCACTCATCATCATGTAGTCTCGGAGGAAGTAGTGGTCATCAAGCCCAGCCAACGTCGTAAGTTGTGCCATAAAATAAGCGGGAAACGCACTATCATGCCTATAAACATCCCTGCATGCGCTTTACCGATTTGTAAATTATCGCGCCACATTTTGAAGTGCGACACCCCATCTATGGGATAGGTCACCGGCACGGCGACATTGATAATGCGAACGCCTCGCCAACACAGTCGCACTAAAATCTCAATATCAAAACTCATGCGTGTACCAAGGACAAAATTCCGCCAGATGTACAACGTTGGCGATATTGGATAGACACGCAATCCGCACATCGAATCACGCACTTGTAATGACAAGGTGTTAAGCCATACCAACACATGAGTGATGTACCGACCATACAATCGTAAACGAGGCACGCTCGCGTCAAATTTGCCATATCCAGTAATCATGGCTTGTGGATTCAGTTTTGCTTTTTCTAACAGCAACATTAGATCTTGCACTCGATGTTGACCGTCTGCATCGATTTGCGCCACATGAGTAAAGCCATCACGTTCTGCAGCTTCTACGCCTGTGATCACCGCCCTGCCCTTCCCTTGATTAGGTTGATAGCTAATGACATGCAACCATTCGGCTTCGGTACTGGCTAACTGTTGTAGCACTGCATCACATGCGGAATCAGAGCCATCATTGATCAAGTAACATCGCAAACCTAAGGATTTAAGGCCATGCACGACAGTGCCGATACTTTCTGCATGATTATAAAAAGGAACCACAATGCATGAGTTGAATGCAGTTGAAGGCTTTATCGCAACGTTAGTCATGCGCCAAACCTAGAGAATTGCTGACGCAGATTCGATCTGCTTCACGATATTCGAATGACAATTTATGCATGCCAATACATGACGTAACCACAAGACCCGTTTAGTATCGATTGAGAGAAAGCGCATGAATAGTTACGCATGAGCCGTGGCAAGAATATTCATCACTGCATCAACCACATCACCCACTGTACGCACGTGCTTGAATTGTTGCGGCTTAATTTTTTGACCTGTGAACTCTTTAAGCTTCAATAGCAAATCCACCGCGTCAATACTGTCGATATCCAAATCTGTATATAGCTGAGCCTGCAGATTAATTTTATCCGCATCGATCTCGAACAACTCCACCAGCGTGTCACGCAGGTGATCAAATACTTCTTCTCGGGTCTTGATTGTCATGCTCTATCTCAAAAATTTTCAGTCTTCGGCTCTGGTCTATTGACCTCAGACCCGTCCATCATCTCGGCCATCAAATCGTCCGTAAGATTCGGACCGCAAGCCATTCCTTCATGGCAACCAACTCTGGTTCTGTGCATCTACGGCCGCATAATACTTAAGAAAAAACTTGCTCAGCCGCCGCGCTGGCAGCACCCCACTGCGGCGGTCGGGATTGTAAACGCTTGGTGGCAAGGGCTCACCGACTTTGATACGAAAATGTGGACGTCGACGCGGTACACGGTACCAGGGATAACCTTTGGTTAAAGTAGCCTCGGATACTTCGATGGTCACGGGCAGAATATTGACCCCCGCAGCCAACGCGATATGTGCCGCGCCGCGTTGCATGCGTAGCGGTTGACCCGGCGAGCTACGTGTTCCTTCTGGAAAAATTAAAAGCGAATGCCCAGCACGCAGAACGGCTGCGCAATCCGCAACCAACTCTTCGCCCATGCGATTGGGGATATAAGAGCCCCAAATAATCGGCCAACGTAAAAAAGGATGTCGCCACAATCCTTGTTTAACAATGCAATCAACTCGCGGCATCAGGGATATTAGGAATACCACGTCGATTAAAGTAGGGTGGTTGGCAATAATCAATTGTCCCGGCACCCACAGTCGTTCGATATCAGTAACTTCGTACGTGAGTAAACCCAAGCTACGCATGAATCCGACGTAAGCCTTTAAAATCAGGTGTATAGCGTACTGAATACGCCGACGCGGCGTGGTTTTGCCAACCGCTGTCAAGCGCAGCACGGGCAAAACCGTGATGCTGATGACGAGGGCTCCCAGGCCGAACACGATGAACGCAAAGCCAGTGGCGAGAACCCGCCAATACCGACCCATTGTAGAATCCAGAAACACACCCATCCCCATCATTATTTTGCTGCGCAAAGGATAACGCAACCGAGCAATTCATGTGCAATGAATGTTTCCAATTGCCTAAGGCTATCGATAAAATATCGCATTCCAAAAAACAGCCCACACGGGCCACACAATCAGGACAACGATATGCCAGATGCAGCGACCCTTACCGCCGACGAACTTATCATGGGCCAGCACTTGGTACAGACATTAAATCTCGATGGCGTGCAGGCCGCCGACATTGCCCCCGACGCCGCGCTGTTTGGTAATCACGCCGAGGGCTTGGGTTTAGATTCCATTGATGCGCTGGAAATTGCTTTGATGATTCAACAACACTATGGAGTTGAATTACGTTCCGAAGACAAAGAAGCGCGCACAGCATTTGAGTCATTGCGCAAACTGACTCAGTTTGTCCTGTTCAAACGCAGCTGATCATTTTCCCAGACGGGATTTTGATCATGCCTGGATTATTTTTTTTATATCCTGTACTTGCGCATATCGCCACCCTGCTGCACAGCGACTGGTTGGCCTGGGTGGCATTGACGGTATTTTTCGCCATCCCATTATTGCCTGCATTGCTGACTCGCGACAAGCGCGCATGGCTATTGTTATCGACGGTCATGATCATTCTAACGGCATGTGCGTTGTCTGGTATTGAGCACTACTTGATGTACCTGCCACCCATTTTCATTCCGCTCTCCGTACTGGTGTTGTTTGCACGCAGTTTACGGACTGGGCAAGTTCCCATTGTCACGCGCATCGCTTTGCAAATTCGTGGTTCATTGCCGGCGGAGTTGGAACGCTATACACGCGTCATCACACAATGCTGGGTTGTGCTGTTAATTTTGATGGCCGTGTCATCGTTGCTGTTGGCGTTATATGCCACGCCTGAGTTCTGGTCGTTAATGACCAACGTCATACAATATTTTTTTCTGGCCACAGTATTTTTGTTTGAATACTTATTTCGTCGTTGGCATTTCAAACATCTCAAACACGAAAGCCTCACCACCATGGTAGTGGCTTTATTCAAAACTAAGATGCATTAATTGTGATGTTGCCATTAATCAATAATGACGCAACTCCATTGATATGGCGTGACGGTCATGGCATTACGCGCGCAGGTTTTATTCATGCCGCACAACAACTGGCCGCTCGTTTAGCGGATCGCACTCATGTCATTAATTTATGCGCCAGTCGTTTAGGTTTTATGCTCGGCTGGACCGCAGCGGCGCTGCGCAATCAAGTGACATTGCTGCCTCCCAACCAAACCGAAGCAGCCTTGCAATTGTTGCAACGGAATTTTCCACAGCACAGTATTATTGATGATCGTAGCTTGGATAAGCTCGACTGGAATAGCAAAAGCAGCGCAACACCTTCAATCGATTCCGAACATATCATTGCCACCTTGTTTACATCGGGCAGCACTGGCGCTCCACAAGCACACGCAAAAACTTGGGCCAGTCTGACTCGCACTGCGCAGCTCGATGCGCAACGCTGTATTCCAAAACCAATTAATCTAGTCGCCACAGTACCATCGCAACACATGTTTGGTTTGCAAACGACGGTATTACTTCCGTTACTAGGTGGTTGTGCTATTCATGATAGTAAACCATTCTTTCCAGCAGACATTCGTGCGGCGTTGGAATCGATACCTGCACCACGTGCGCTAATCACTACACCCGCTCATTTGCGCGCATGCATTGCTGTCAATCTGCAAATACCTGAAGTCGAGTTCGTCCTCTGCGCAACTGCGTTTTTATCTGAAGAGCTTGCGCGACAAACTGAAGTCATGTGGCGCACCACTGTACTCGAATTTTATGGTTCCACCGAGGCCGGTGCGATTGGCACGCGACGCACGACTGAAGGAGATGCATGGTTACTCCATCCTGGAACCACCATTAGCAAAGAAATGGCAGGCACTTACTATCATGCACCGCATTTGTCGGCGCCATTATTGCTGAATGATCAAATCGAATTACTTGATGGACAACAATTTCGCCTGCTCGGTCGCGACATGGATCAAATTAAGATTGCTGGCAAGCGTGGCTCATTAAATGAAATGACTCAGGCATTGATGAATATCCCCGGCGTCAAAGATGGCGTGGTTTTTATGCCTGCGAATGCAGAACGTACTGCAGCACTCGTGGTCGCACCGGGTATCTCCAGCAATTACATTCTCGATCAACTGGCATTGAGTGTTGATGCAGTATTTTTGCCGCGTCCGTTGGTCATGTTGGAACAACTGCCTCGCAATGAAATGGGTAAATTAACCCAAACTGCGTTGCTGCAAGCATTGCACATTTAAGTAACGAAATTAGCGATGAATAGGTTATCTGTATCGCTAATGTAGTAGATTGTGAAATAAAGTTGATGTGTACTTAGTATCAGCTGATTGACGTTAAATTAAGGCATAGCCATAAAAATCGAATTTATATGTATCTGACGGCAACATAAAGACCATGAATGTTTATTGGGATCAACAACGCGAACGCGGCAGTATCGCTGCCCTGCACTTGGTGATATGGGCAGCGCTGTTGTTTGGTCGTTTCATTATTCGTATCGTATTGTGGTTTATCGTGGTTTATTTTTTACTTACCAGTCCGCGCGCGGTTCGCGCTTCGCATCACGCATTGCGTCGCTTGCTGCAACGCGAACCCACCATTTTGGACATCTACAAGCATTTCTATTGTTTCGCGGCCTGCACCATCGATCGGCTGTACTTGCTCAAGGATCGTAAACACTACTTCAATGTTGAAGTAATGCGGCCCACTGAAGTCGCAACCATCACGACACAAAGCGCTGCGCAATCCAAGGGTTGCTTAATGGTTGTTGCACATCTTGGCAGCTTTGAACCCTTGCGCATGCTGGGCAATACGCGCAACTTACCGCTCAGCATATTGATGGATCGCAAGCAAGGAGAAATGCTGGTGAAATTGCTGGAACGCATCAATCCCGATTTTGCATTGCAAATTATTGATGCCTCACAACGTGGGCCTGAATTGGTTATTCAGCTGCGCGATGCATTACAGGCCGGACGTATGGTGTGTATTATGGCGGATCGTGCGCGTGCTGATGAACGTACATTCGAAGTCGAGTTTTGTGGCAGCAAAGCACGCTTACCAGAAGGCCCATGGGCCCTGGCGAGTGTGCTGGATGTTCCCGTGGTACTGGGCTTTGGTCTGTACCTGGGTGGTCGTCACTATCAAGCATGCTTTGAATTATTTGCAAATAAAATCATCACTTCAAGACAAACACGTGCTGCTGATCTTCAGTCTTATGCACAACGCTATGCACAACGACTTGAACACTATGCATATCGCGCACCATACAATTGGTTTAACTTTTATGATTACTGGCATGATGAACTTGAATCCACAACCAAAATAAAGTCATGAGCCTGCTGCGCATTACCCACTTCACTTTGACTTCTACGCTTGGCAACGGCCGCAATGCACATGTTGATGCATTGCTCAGCGGCACCACCGGACTGCAACAACACCATTTTGATGATTGCCATCTTTCTTGCTGGATAGGTGAAGTAAAGGGATTAGACACTCCATTGCATTCATCCATAAAGCAGTTTGATTGCCGCAATCATCGACTTGCGTGGTTGGGACTACAACAGGATGGTTTTCTGGATGCAGTTGCCAAACTACGTGAAAATTACGATCCAACGCGTATAGGTGTCTTTATGGGTACCAGCACTGCGGGCATTCATGCTGCAGAACTTGCTTATCGTCAATGGCGTCAACATAACGATACCCACCATGCACTTCCTGATTGGTTCGACTATCAACACACGCAGAATCTATATTCAGTTGCGGACTTCGTAAAACACGCCTTGCAGTTAAATGGCCATTCATTGGTGATTTCGACCGCATGTTCATCCAGTGCGAAAGTATTTGCTGCGGCATATCGCAGCATTGCTCTGGGATTGTGTGATGCTGCCATCGTCGGCGGTATAGACAGTTTATGTCTCACTACATTGTATGGATTTAATTCATTGCAACTAATATCAATCGATATGTGTCGCCCAGCCGATGTTAATCGCCGCGGCATATCGATTGGTGAAGCGGCAGGCTTTGCGATCGTCGAAGCGCCACAATTAAAACACGATTTGCATGCATTGCCATTTACATTGTTGGGCTATGGTGAGTGTGGCGATGCATATCATATGTCGTCACCTGATCCACAAGGTCATGGCGCCGCAACTTCCATGCAATTGGCATTGTCACGCGCAGGATTAGATCCAAGTGTGGTGGACTACATCAATCTACATGGCACGGGCACGCTGGCGAATGATGCCGCCGAAGATAAAGGCGTGACGACCATCTTTGGTACTCATATACCTTGCAGTTCAACGAAAGGTTGGACTGGCCATACGCTTGGAGCAGCGGGTATTGTTGAGGCTGGCATTGCCATGCTATGCATCGAACAGGGATTGTTGCCACAAAGTTTGAATACTCAGCAGAAAGATCCATCGCTTAATGCAAACATATTGCTCAATACACAACGTAAAACGGTCCGTCATGTGATGAGCAATTCATTCGGCTTTGGTGGTAGCAACTGTTCATTGTTGTTTGCCGATATTAATGCTTTGAACAAAGCCATCATATGAACCAACTCATTAGCTACATCGAAGCCATTAGCTTTGTCGCACCTGGATTGCCAGACTGGCATCAAACTCAAAGCGTATTGCGGGATGAAGTCGCTTACATCAGCAGCGAGCTTGTGGATTATCAACCCAATTTATTGCCATCCAATGAGCGACGTCGTGCGAGTCCCACTGTCCGCATGGCATTTCGTGTTGCAGAAGAACTCACCCAAAATAGCTCCATTCATGTTGATCAATTAGCGTGCGTATTCAGTTCAGCGGATGGTGATCTGACCATTGCACAACGTATTTGCCGCGCACTGGCTGAACCAGCACGACTTGTATCGCCCACTGATTTTCACAATTCAGTGCACAACGCTGCAGTAGGTTATTGGAGCATTGCAACCCGTACCAAAGGTCCCGCGACAGCGATTGCCGCATTCGACTATAGTTTTGCGACCGGCTTACTTGAAGCACACAGCATGGTACAGATCGAAAAGCGAGCTGCACTGTTAGTGGTTTACGACGTCCCTGCACCGCCACCTTTGCATGTCAATCGACCTGTTGCTATTCCAGCAGGAACGGGGTTGCTGCTAACGTCTGTTTGTACTGCAAATACCATTGCAGGCATCAGCATGCAGATTGAAGAATGCACAAGCACACCATGTAGCAACGCTGCCATTGAAGCATTGCGAACAAGCAACCCGGCTGCACGTGCGTTACCTTTGTTGCAAACATTGGCGCGACGCGAACGACACCAAGTCAATATCGACATGGACAATCAACGTTGCTTGCAAATCAGTTTGCATTCAATTAATAAAAATGAAGTGCACTTATGATTTGTACACCCCATGATCCATCGATCCTCTATTGGTCGAGCATTTCATGAGTGATCGCGATTTCATTCATATCGACGGGCTCACGCATCGTTATGCGAAAACAAACAGTATCGCATTGAGCGATATCGAATTGCATATTCCTCAGGCATGCAGCTTCGGTCTACTTGGACCCAATGGTGCCGGCAAGACCACGTTGCTATCGATATTGATGGGATTAATAACTCCACAAGCCGGTGATATCAGCATTGCTAATCATTCGCTGAAGCAGGATACATCCTATATCAAGTCCATCAGTGCATTGGTGCCACAGGATTTCGCATTTTATTCACGATTGACCGGTTATGAAAACCTGCAGTTCTTCGCACGCATTTACGGCGTAAGTAATTCACTGTGGCCACAGCGCCTTGAGTACGTCATCCACACTTGTCAGTTGGAAGACGTGCTTGAACGGCGAGTGGCGCAATACTCCGGTGGCATGAAACGACGTTTGAATCTGGCGATTGGCTTGCTGAGTTCACCCAAAATTCTCTATCTCGATGAACCTACGGTTGGAATAGATGCACTCTCTCGACAAATAATTATCACTGCGATTCAAACTCTACGTACACAGGGCACGACGATTATTTATACCTCGCACTACATGGAGGAAGTGGAAGCGATTTGTGATGAGTTGGCCATTATTAACCACGGCCGCGTACTTACGAGCGGTCGCACTGCGCAACTACTGCAACAAGGCAGCGAAAAAACACTGTCCCTAACCTTTACCACCGTACCCGACGCTGGTCTGCTGGAAGTACTTCATCAATGGCATCCTCAACGTCCTCGCGATCATCCTGCTGGTCATGGGCACGGGCGGACAAACACTCGGGCAGTTGGCCGGTGAGATGGGCAAATCGATCGAAGCCGCCCGTCAAAGCGCTGCGC
>JAICKZ010000183.1 GCA_025927665.1 Steroidobacteraceae bacterium
ATTGTGGCCTGATCGAATCAACCAATCTGCTTCTAACAGGCTTGCTGCTTGAGTGATGCGGCTACCACTCAAATTAATAGGTGAGGAGACTTGATCCAACTCGGCCAACCAAACCACTGGGCCAGTATGAAGACCTACAAAAATGGTGCCAGCGCGTACCTGCCCAATTCCCGAACTGCTATTAATATTGCCGCCAAGTCCAACACGCCATCGGGTGCTTACATGTGCAAGCTGCGCGGTAAATTCCTTACCATTGTTACCAGTTGTGCCACCAACAGTTCCATTAGTAATGGCCAGCTGCGCATCCCACGCTCCATGCTCTAATCCAATTTCTACCCCTTGGTCTGGGGTGTTCATGCTGATGCCAGTAACTTGTCGAGTGAATGCTGATTGATCCTGAAGCCTGAATCCAAACGGCAGGTAAATCTGACCGGCTTTAACATACCAGGTCTTATCGTTGAACCATAGCTGACCCCAAGCTTCTCGATTGGTAGATGTACCAGGTCCTAACAGCTCATCCACATAAAATATCAATTTATCCGGGATCACCGCTGCGGAGACATAGAGCCTTGCTTGATCTAGATCGAAGGCAGACAGCGAATGTTGATTGCGAACCTGATTCCAGGTTGCATCAGCACGGAGATTGCCACCCATGCTGATAAACGAATTTAATTGTCCCGTCCAAGCTTCAGTGCCAGTGTCTAGATGAGTGGCGGGAAGAACATTTTGGGAAAAGATTTCTCCGTATACGGTACGTTCGCCTCCTCCAGTGGGATTGACATGGCATTGCATGCACTTGAGACCTTGCTGTATTGCTAAATAAGGTTCGGCATTTGCAATGGAGAAGCCACAAAAAAGTAGAAAGGCGATTGTGATTAAGACAGCCTCACGGCTAATGTAATAACGAAAACTGGTAAACATCGATGATCCTTAAAAAATTTGGTTGTTTGCATTATCAATGATGCAAAGCAATAGTGCCATTTAGATAAAGATAGGTTCAATGAACCTTTCCGGGCCAGCGAGATACTCACGTGGCACCCTTACCTTGTTAGACTATAATTTTACGGGAGACTACGATGCAAAATGTCAGCAAATGTGTCACTAACCGAGTGCCACTTATTTGTGCGTTTCTTATGAGTATGTGCTTAGCGGCTTGTGGCGGCGGCGGATATAGCGGTGGAAATAGTACCAGTGGTTCTTGCGGTATTTATGGCTGCAGCTCATCCAGTAGCTCATCCATGTCAAGTAGTAGTTCATCTACATCAAGCAGCAGCTCATCTACATCAAGTAGCAGCTCATCAAGTAGCTCAGTAATGTCAATCTCGATGAGTTTGACTCCGGCACAAATTTTCCCTATACCAAACTCCAACGCATCTGGAACTGCGGCGCTCTCGTTTGACACTACCAACGGCTGGGTGAGTGGCACTGTAACGACATCGGGCGTCACCGATGCCAGTGCTGTAACGATCAATGACGCATTTGCTGGAAATACAGGCAGTATGGTGGTGGCGCTTACTCCTGGTACAAGCGGGTGGGCAGTACCGGACGGCACGACGTTAACCACGCAACAGTGGAGTGATTTTTGGGCTGGAAAGTTGTATGTGCTTGTGACTTCACCTGCTAATCCCGACGGTGAGCTTCGTGCACAAATCATTCCTACCAATGCGGGGGTATGGTTAGTTTTTGCTGATGTGACTCCTGCAATGGTTGTAACGTCAAGTACAAGTGGAATTCCGGGCCTACAAATTGGCACCGATAATTTGGTTTGGGGTCGGGCTGCCGTCACCGTCAATTCCAATTCCACAGCCAGCACTGCAGCGGTGAATGTCAACTTATGGGGGACGGCATCGGATGTGCAATTATTTACTGGTGGCTTTGATAGTAATGGAAACAGTATGGCGGGAACTTGGCTCTCAACATTGACGGCCGATAGTGCCAATGCTAGTCATTATATGAATGAAAGCATCAGCCTGTCAGCAAGCGATGTTACCAACTTCACCAGCAACAATTGGTATGTCAATGTCGGCACATCTGCGCATCCACTTCCAAACGGTGAAGCACGTGGTCAAATCATGACACCCCCTACTTTGGCAGACTTGCAGTCCAACATTTTTCATATTTGCGCAGCTTGTCATACAGGTCCAACAAGCACTTCCTTACCTAGTGGGCAGGACTTGACGCCGGGTCATACCTTCACAAGCGTTGTAAATGTTCCAAGTATTGAGCAATCCACTTTAATGCGCATTCGACCTGGTGATCCTGAAAACAGCTATCTGATTCATAAGGTAGAAGGTTGGACAACAATTAACGGCGTGCAAATGCCTTATGGAGGACCTTATCTTAAGCAGGCACAAATTGCGACCATTCTTGCGTGGGTAACTGCAGGCGCACCAAACAACTGATAGTAGTTAAGTTGGCTTACAGTTAAAGCAATAAATTGAAACTCAGCCCAGCCCGGAACAAACCGGGCTGGGCTTTTTAATTCCACGTACTTTGAGTTGCTGCGTTAGGCTAATATTCTTTATCCACAAAAGTTTCTCCAGTGCACTTGTGAATGCATTGATGGAACAGCATCTGAAGTAGTACGCGCATCTAGATTGGAACTTGCATGATGTTGATCATTGAAGGCAATGCAGTGTAATGCTGTTGCCCAATGTCGAAGTCGTGAATGTAGTATGAATCTTTATTGACAATGCTGACGCGCTTCATCTTCTGTTTTTACCTCCACTCCGTTGCAGTAATAGTAAGGTGTTACACACTTCATGAAGGGATGGCCAAGGCTTTCCACAATCTGCGGTGTATCAATTTCATTTGGAGCGTTCAATAGGTTAGCGGTAGTGCATTGATCTAACTTTGCACGCACCTTGGTTTCGCATTCCGCTGAAGATAAGTTGTGCTTGTCGCGAGCATCCGCGCAAGCATTCAGTGCTTCATTGACCCATAGTGTAAGAATATCTTGGATATTGGTTCTTCCGACACGGTTTTGAGACTGTATTCATCAGTATGCTCAAGTCCACCATTTGCAAGATGTTTAATGTATAGAAAATAGCCAACGGCTCCTATCACCAATATAAATAGTAATCTCTTCACTGTTTCTTTCCTAAAATGTAAATCCTGATTTACCTTCCATAACATATCTGGGATAGCATCGAATTAGTTCCATCGCAAGTACTGTGGCTGACGCATATTGCGAATTCGTAACTTGTAAGTATTACGTTAAAAATATTCAACAGTGACTTATTTGCGGCCGATGCACCATGCCAATAAGCTGTGATGTTTTTTAAAAAAATGGATAACAGTGATAACAGCACTTTTCAATCATGATGTTAAGAGCGGTTCTCTCTCGAAAGAGGTATGTCAATCTCCTTACAAGGGAGATGAAAACTTGCGTCATCGGTTCAATAGTTAGAAGTCGGTAATGTCGTCACTATGTTACTAATCAAACTCACCAGCACCGGAAATTGATTGTTATATCGTTTGTGAAAGTGGTGCGGCAAATCTCTCATACTGATGTATTGATGCCGTTCAACGTGATATCTGTCTACAAAGCGTTGGGTAGTAACTGGGAAGATATAGAGTGACACGCTAGAATCCGTACACTATGAAGTGGAATTGAATATGTCCAGTACCTTTGAATCCGACGGCGTTACTTCGGTCGAAGCCTTGCTTTCCGCTGCGGAGGCGACTGCGGAATCTTCCAATCTTCGCGAGCGTTTGCTGGCAGCTTCTGCACGTGCAAGTCGCATTCTGCTTGAAGCCAATGATGTTATGACCGCCATGCCTAGCGTACTGCGCGAACTGGGTGAGGCTGCTGAAGTGGATCGCACTGCTTTTGCCATCGCCGAAACGGATAGTAGTGGAGCAGGTTGGCTCGTCATCAGAAGTGAATGGACCGCACCGTATGTAGTCGGTGCACGTAGCGAATCCATTCGCGTTGCGTTGCTGGATCGCAAGTCAGATTGTTATTGCACACAATTGAAATCGGGCCGCAGTGTGCATGTTACACATGGCTCCAAACCCGGTCAGTTGAGCATCTCAAGCGAACTGGCAAAGAGTTCAATTATCGTGCCTTTTTTAGTGGATGGCGAATATGCCGGCGCCATCGGTTTTGATGATTGCAAACACGCGCGACAGTTTGATCCTGGCGTGGTCTCTGCATTAGAAATTGCCGCAAGCGTGGTCGGTGCAGCATTACATCGCGAACGGCTGATTGAAACCGTGCGGATTGAAAGAGAGCGTACTGCTGAGCAACGTGTTGCCGAGTTGGCCAAAGCTAATGCCGCATTACGTGTCAATCTGCAACGTCTTGCAGGTGCGCATGATCCCCATGAATTCTTTGGACACATCCTGCTGGATACTTGTCGGCATATGCAAGCGGTCGCGGGAATGGTGGTCATGCTGAGCGTAACGGGTGATGAATGGCGGGTAGTCGCTCACGTTCGCGATGGACAACTCGAATCACCTTCGTTCCCCACCGTCATGCCCAATTGTGCGGAGCTGAATGAATGGCATCGCGTGTTTCGCGAACCATCGCAGATCAACCTTGAGACTTTTGACAGTAGCAAACCTAAATGGCCGGGCATGTTTGATTATCAGCGCCGCGAAGGTCACAAGAGTTTAATCAAGATGCCACTAGTATTTGGCGAGAACGCAGTAGGATTTATCACACTGGCTTTTCGACATCATGAACCATTGACGTCGGAGAACACGGAATTGTTGGTGGCTATTGCTCAACAAGCAACACTCGCTATTGGGTTGAAGCGACTCGGTATCTCGGCAAAGAACGCAGCAGTGTTAGCAGAACGTAATCGCATCAGTCAAGAAATTCACGATGGTCTTGCGCAAGCGTTTACCGGTATCTTGATGCAACTGGGTGCGGCGGAAGATATCGCAAGAGAATCACCAGCAGCAGTAGTGTTGACACGCATACGCGACATCGCGCGCGAAGGATTGTCCGAAGCACGTCGGTCGGTATTTGCACTTAAACCCAACGAAGGCCGTCCAGGTGGATTAGAACTGGCATTGCGGCAGTTGGCAGATCGATCCACGGTTGAAGGCCGTGTGCAAGGTATTTTCATCGGTGGTGGAGCACCCACTGGACTGGTGCCCGAACACGAACATGAATTGTTGCGCATTGCTCAGGAAGCAGTGAGCAACGCCCTGCGTCACGCACATCCGAAAAGCGTGTCGATCTCATTGGTGATTGATGATCATTACCTACTGTTGAATATTATGGATGATGGTACAGGTATGGAAGACTTGCCGGATCAATGCGCACAGCGCGGCTTCGGTCTTAATAACATGCGTGAACGTGCACAGGCCATTGGTGGTACTTGGCAAATCCGCAGCGAGCTACGCAATGGAACGCAGATAAGTGTTCGGTTAATTCGTCCGCGTGCAGCGTGAACATTACTCAACGTTATCTCAAAACTGCGATGCTCCATCCATGCACGCTTGTTGCCGGTCTCTTTTTGCGCGAGATCGACAAACTATTGCCTTATAAGAATGGTGAGGAAGTTAAGTATGGTGCGCCAGATAGCGTGCGACCAGGCGACACTATCGAAAGTCAAACGGTAGAGGTGAAGAATTACAGTATTGAGGTTGCTAATGATAGTCGTCAATTAGCCATGAATGTTGCTCAGCAGGCGCAGGAGCGCACCGATCATCTGCCATCTGATATGCCACAGACCCTGGCAGTTGACGTAACCGATCAAAATATTTTTCTTAACGATGAGGAAAGTTTTGTAAATGATATTGTTCTGTGCTCCATTGGCACTCTGCAACCGAGTGATGTCGCGGTTAGGAGAAATTAGTGGCAGTCGATATTGGCATTCGCGTGGGTAATTCGTTGGGTGTTATCGGTTCGCCGGAATTGCTGCAACAATTTCATCGTATAATTATTGAGAAACTAGAAGAGGGTAAGGCGGGGTCCAGCTACCCGATAATTGTCGCCGCGCTTAAAGAGGACTTTGTGACGAGTAAGGATGCACGTCAAGCGGTAACGGAGCTAGATAAAGTGCGCAAAGAACTCATGCGATTGACTAAGGAAGATCTTTTGCCCCGGACAACATATCAAGCGGTTGGTGGCAAGGATATAGCGGACGTGCTTATAGAGTATTTGAGTTTCGCGGCTGAGAATCAGAAGCATGCGGCATTTGAACAATGCGAGCGACGATCAGCGGCTGCTTCAGTTGGCACTACGATAGTCACGTTCGAGAATCGCCCTCGAGCTGATAAGACTCACTAACATCCGAAGGATAGGTCCAGTCGAAAATTCCTCATCCCCGCTGCCTTTGCTCAGTATATTTTTGAACAGACTCTTGCATGAATACATCGATTGTGAATATTCCAAATCTAAACACCGAGGTTGCTGCAAAAATTCGCGTCATCATTGCCGATGACCATCCTGTTGTACGTGACGGGCTTGCATCGATTGTAAATCAACAAGCGGATATGATAGTCGTGGGCGAGGCGGGTGATGGTGAAGCGGCACTGTCGATGTATGTCACGCATCAACCTGATGTGATGATTCTGGATCTGCGCATGCCGAAGCTGGATGGCGCGGCAGTGGTGCAACGCGTGTTGGAACAATTTCCCAAAGCACGATTACTGATCATGACCACTTATGACGGTGATGAGGATATTTTCCGCA
>JAICKZ010000094.1 GCA_025927665.1 Steroidobacteraceae bacterium
ATCCACGCAACTTCCAACAAGTTGTTCAGCCATCACTTATCAACAGAGTGTTGCAGGAAGCGCAGTTGGTGGAGCGATGACGGGTGCGATAAGCTGGTGCAAAACTCAAAAACTTGCCTCTGGAGCTTTTTGCACCGGTGCAACAACAACGAGCAATGCGAATGGTACTTATAATATAATTTGTCAATGATTTGAACTTGGGAAATATTTCCAATTAATGCAGGTCAATAACTTGACCTGCATTTTTGAGACGCGCTAAAACTAGATTTCTGCCGCAATAAGCGAATGAGTTCAACCAACGCGGCCGTGATGAATTCACCCAACAGGTCAGTGAATAGACTTGATCGGCTACGGACAAGGCATTGTCATCGCTTTGCGATCTTTCTACGGCGAAAAGTCTAGTGAATTGCGAATCAGATGCACGATGCAGGTTTCAATTTGCGTTTTCTCAAATACTGTATTGATGGCCTCGGGAAGTCCTTCCTCTACACTTCTCTCCCCTCGAACCACACCGGTGTTGACTTAAATGCCGGCGTTTTGCTGCGCGGATCAACACTTCAGTGCCAATCAATACATTAGCTTCAGGGAAATAAGCCATCACACTACCGCGAGCTATATTGAATTCACGCACGACGACATTATCCATGCGTCCATGAGGAGAAACCAACGTCGTAACGTCACCATCACTTAACCCATTAACCTGAATGTCTTCCTTATTCATCATGATTGTCCAGCGATCAGCATCGTTACGATATGAATCCGTGCGTTCATAAATAATGGTGTTGAATTGCCCTTCACTGCGCACGGTAGTTAGCATCAACATATCGAAACGCTGCGGTGTGGCGCGTGTAATGAAATTCACTTTGCCATTGGGCGTGTTAAATTTGCATTCGTGCAAGACACGACCACGAACATGAAATTCTTTTTTTGCGATTTCTATGTCTCGTAGTTGCTCCATGCCTGGCACAATGGCCGCAATCGCTTCGCGAATTTTGCTGTGTTGTTGAAACACATTGAAGTCAATCGGGCACCCTGGTAGTAATCGCTTTGCCAACTCACTTAGGATTGTGACTTCGGGCTTTACGTTGGCAAGACGATGAATGCCGCCATCACTCAAACGCACATAGTTGAACATCGATTCCTGTGTAGTAGGTTGCCATTCTTCATCACGCGCAGTAACCGGCAGTATCAATGATTCACCTTCGTCAACGCCATGAATATGCCCTTGATTAAGTGTGGTGGTTAAAAATAACTTGAAGCCAATACGATTGAGTGCTGCAGCACTCCATGCGGAGTTCGGACTTGCCGCGTACAGATTGCCGCCCATGATAATGGCGGCATCCATCTCACTACGATGCGCCGCCTGCAATGCTGCCATGGTGTCGTAACCTTTATGATGTGAGAGCTGCAAACCAAAATGCAGTTCCATGCGTTGCATTACTTCGCTGGAAAGTACGGGCTTGACGCCGATGGTACCAATTCCCTGCACATTGCTGTGGCCGCGCAATGGCAATAGCCCTGTACCGAATTTTCCCAGCATGCCACGCAGCATCGCAAGATTGGCAATGTATTCCACATTCTCAACACCATGCAGATGGTGCGTCATTCCCATGCCCCATGCAAATACAGCATGCGTTGACTGAGCATACAACTGAGCAACTCGCTCTATATCAACACGTGCAACGCCAGTTTGCGACTCAATAAAGGACCATTCAATGTTATCGATATCGGTCTTGAATTCTTGATATCCATTGGAGTATTGATCAATGAATGCTTGATCTTGCGAATTCATTGCAATGATCGCTTTCGCAATCCCTTTAAACAACGCAATGTCGGTACCAATGCGTGGTTGCAAATAAGCCGAGGCGATCCAGTCGCCACCCTTGAGCATTGAAGCAGGGCTTTTGGGTAATGCAAATCTTACCAATCCTGTTTCACGTGCAGGATTGATGATGATCACTTCGCCGCCACGATCACGGCAGGCTTTGAGCTTGTGAATGAAGCGAGGATGATTCGATGCGGGATTGGCGCCAATAACGAAAATCAAATCGCACTTGTTCAAGTCATCCAGTTCCACTGTCGAAGTACCTGCACCAATCGTGCTGTCCAATCCCACGCTGGTGGCTTGATGGCAGTAGTAAGAACAATTGTTGATATTGTTGGTGCCATATGCACGTGCCAGTAACTGAAACACAAAACCGGCTTCGTTCGATGAGCGACCCGATGAATAGAAGAAGCTGCGCTCGGGGTTGATTGCTTTTAATTTTTCAGCGGCGTAATTGAGCGCCCATTCCCAATCCACCACTTGATAACCATTGTTGTCTTTGGATTTATAAATGGGGTCACCCAATCGTCCCAGATGCTCAAGCTCATGGCCATCCAGCTGCCGCAACTCATCTAATGTGTGAGTAAGTACTGCATGTGGAATCGGTGGTTGAATATCGGTGGATTGTGCCTGAATACTTTTATTGCAGACGCTTGGAAATTCATCCAGCTCATTGGTCATGCCACCATGCTGACCGCCCATGCCAAGACCGCATGCTTTGCAGGTGTTATGCGAACGCAATGCCATAGTGGTGTTGAGTAAACCAATACGTTGCGCAGTCTTTAGCGCATATATTACTTTTTTTGGGCCGCCACCAATGGCTTGCTTACTCATGCTCATCTGTCACGCACATGAAATATACCTTGGGCCAAAAAGCTTTTCGCTTCATTCACTCTTTCTTAGGAAAAGAAAACAGCGGTTATCGCTTCGATGTTCCTGAATCCATGGTTGCGGCTGATGCCACATTGCCCGTGACAATGGCATCGCGAAACTGTGCAAACAAATCGACCAATGCATTGGGTGTATGCGGCATCATAATGGTGTTGCTGCGATTCCCTCCTGCCACTTCTTTTAAGGTGTCGAAGTACTGTGTCATCAATACCATGGTCATGGCATCTCGTGCTGTTGCACCGGAAACAGATTCCGAAAACTTGGTGACTGACTCGCGCAACCCTTCAACAATCGCAGTACGTTGATTGGCAATACCTTCGCCTTGAAGCTTCTTTGATTCTGCTTCTGCTTCAGCTTTCTTAACCAGCAATAATTTTTCCGTTTCGGCGCGCGACACAGTAGCTTCACGTTCGCGTGCAGCGGCATTAATATCATTCATGGCTGCTTTGACTTTTTCATCGGGAACAATGTCAGTGATCAACGATTTGGCGATCGAGTAACCGAACTCGCGCATGGATTCATCAAGACTGTCTTTCACATCAATGGCGATCTGTGCTTGCTGTTCAAAGGTTTGATCGAGTGTCATCTTCGGCACGTGACCCAGAATGACATTGTAGACAAACGATTCGATCTGCTTGATGGGATCGGAAAGTTTGTAAAAAGCCTCGTATACTTTTTCTGGTATCACCTGGTATTGAACTGAAATTGGAATCAGCACGAATACATTATCCTTGGTTTTGGTTTCTACCTTGACATCGAGCTGCTGCACTTGCAGACTGATTTTTCGTACCACATCATCAATGAATGGAATTTTGAAATTAAGTCCAGGGTGAGCGATGCGTGAAAACTTGCCGAGACGTTGCACGATTCCGGCGTGCGCCGTATCGATCGTAAAGAATGTACCCAGTACTACACTAAGTCCTAATAGCAAGATAATGCCGCCAAAAACCAAACCGATCGTTGAAGTTGTTTCCATTGCATTCTCCACTCATAAAATGTTGTAAGTAACGTCGCACATAATACTCTGCCAAATTCAATTGCAGTTAACTACCGTCGACAAATCCATGCTGTCGCCATGCCTCGTAGGTAATGACGGCCACTGCATTCGATAGATTCAAACTGCGATTTCCAGGTAACATAGGAATACGCAATCGCCGCGCGGTGTCACAACGTTCGAGAATTTTCTGTGGCAATCCCCGTGTTTCGGGCCCGTAAATAAACATGTCACCTACCTGATAACTCACTTGATCGTAACGAACGGTGCCACGAGTTGAAATGGCAAACCATCGCAAAGGTTGGACTTGCTCAAAACATTCATCTAATGACTTCCATACTTTCATATGCATTAGCTGATGATAATCAAGTCCGGCTCGACGTAACGATTTTTCACCGATATCGAATCCCAACGGCTCGATCAAATGCAATGACGCGCCAGCGTTGGCGCTTAATCGAATGATGTTGCCGGTATTGGGTGGAATTTCAGGTTCGAATAGGACAATATGGAACATGTGTGAACTCAAATTATCTTTGTAAGTGGCAAAATTTTCATGCAGCAAAATCAAGACATCTCAACTGCCATCAATAGCAATGCCATCACGCTGTGCAAGAAATCCTGGTCTGCCTATTTCGGAACCTTCATTCGCGGGTTGATTATCACTGCATTATTTATCGGTGCATTGTATTGGAAAAATACATTGTGGATACCGATAACCGTCATATGGTTGGTGGCAATGATGCTGATCATTTATCGGTGGTGGTTGATTAGCAGCTTCCGCTTGTACTACGACGACATCGGCGTATGGTTATATTCTGGCATCTTGCCATGGCGTCGTGGAGTGCAAGGGGTTAAATGGCGCGATCTGGACGAAGCGGTTTTTACCAACAGTTTTAACAGCTGGCTGACACAATCTTACACCATCGTGATACGACATCGATTTACCAAGGAAAGCGAAATCCTGGTCACCCAAATGGCAAATGGTAAGCAGGCGGTGGCGATCATCAATCAGCAACTTCAAGAGCATATTCGCAAAGGTATACCACTTAGTTGACAAGCTTGAATTGATAAGCAGGACGACAATATAGAAAGCGTACTGAAAATGAGCTTTTGTTTTGTCACCACACAATCACACGCTATATACTGAAAATCTCTTTGCAATTCCGTAACAATCGAATCAATACATCGGAGAGCACTATGATTTACGATAGCATTCTTGGCACCATTGGTCGCACACCTATTGTGCGCATTAATCATTTAATGCCAGCCAATGTAACCATGTACGTGAAGTGCGAGTTTTTTAATCCATTATCATCCGTGAAGGATCGCTTGGCCATTGCCATCATTGAAGATGCTGAGCGACGCGGCACGCTCAAGCCAGGACAAACGGTTGTTGAAGCAACATCGGGAAACACTGGTATTGCGCTGGCCATGGTATGTGCTGCCAAGGGCTATCCATTTGTAGCCACGATGGCGGAATCCTTTTCTGTCGAACGCCGTAAGATCATGCGCGCATTGGGCGCAAAGGTAATTCTCACGCCGGCAGCAGAACGCGGTGTTGGCATGGTACGTAAAGCAAAAGAGCTGGCGGAAAAACATGGCTGGTTTCTCGCCAATCAATTTGAAAACCCTGCCAATCCCGAATATCACCGCAACACTACCGGACCGGAAATTCTCAGCGATTTCGCCGGTAAAAGATTGGACTTCTGGGTGACCGGCTGGGGTACGGGCGGCACGTTAACCGGTGCAGGTCAGATGTTGAAAGCGGCACGACCTACTTTGAAAATCATTGCATGTGAACCTGCAAACGCATCCTTGTTGAAAGGCGCCGAGTTCAAGCCACATAAAATTCAAGGTTGGACTCCAGACTTTATTCCGGACGTATTGGATCGCAAAGTGCCCGATGAAATTTTGTCAATAACCGATGATGAGGCCATTAGCAATGCACGCGCGCTTGCAAGTAAGGAGGGTATTTTCTGTGGCATTTCTTCTGGTGCCACTTTTGCCGCAGCATTGAAAGTTGCACAAACTGCACCATCAGGTTCGGTGATTCTCGCGATGTTGCCAGACACGGCCGAGCGTTACTTAAGTACTGCATTGTTCGAAGGTATAAACGACGGCACGGACGCGGAGATTTAAATTTTCAATGCGATATAATTTTATTGCCATGTCATTGGTATTTTTGCGGACCGAGAATCTAGTTTAATTACTGCTCATGGTTTCCCTGATCTATCGACAGAGGAACCATTCATATTGGTTTACCGAATTCTTCGATATGCTCAGGATGAACGCATTTACTTAAATTACTGGATTACGAACAGCATCGTGCCGTTCGCCTTTCAGGCCATCGGCAAAGCCGATGTTTGCTTCGACTTCCTGTCTCCGCGATCCCGCCTTCGGGAATGACATATTGCACACTGATATATTATCGAAAACATAACGCGTTGAATGATAAAGAACGAACAGATGAGTAACACAGAGTATTCACACATTCGTGCCATGGGGAAAACCCGACTGGAGGCCTTCAGTGATGGCGTGATTGCCATCATCATCACCATCATGGTGTTGGAACTGAAAGTGCCGCACGACGTAACCATAAACGCACTCTATGCCATGTGGCCGGTGTTCCTGAGCTACTTGTTCAGTTTCATCTTTGTCGCGATTTACTGGAACAATCATCATCACCTTATGCACGTGGTGCAACATGTAAATGGCCGTATTCTCTGGGCCAATATGCACTTGCTGTTCTGGCTATCACTGGTGCCTTTCACCACCGCATGGATGGGAGAAAATCATTTCGCATCGTTACCTATCGCGATATATGGTGTGGTATTGCTGTTCTCGGGCATTGCTTACTACTTATTAGTTCGTGCCTTACTGGCTCGCCATGGTCATGACTCTGAACTTGCCAAGGCGATTGGTAAAGACTTCAAGGGAAAAATATCGGTGGTGTTCTATGCATTGGCAATTCCATTGTCATTTGTTCATGTGGGCGTAGCTGGTGCTTTGTATCTCGCAGTGTCACTGATATGGATCGTGCCGGACTTACGAATTGAACGCTTCACCAACACCGGCAATAACAACCAAGCATGAGAAATTCAACCACAGCGGTGAATGTATCGGTGGTTCATGACACATCGTTATCGCTCTTTCAAAAAGTATTACTGATCACTGACGGCACCGTAACGCAGCTAATTGAGTTGTATACAGGTGAATTGATTCGTGTCAACAAGATTGAGAATCGGATTATTGACAATCAAGCGATACCCATGGAAATACGCGACTTACTGCAAACAGGCAATGACAACACATTGCTTAAGCGCATCATCTTATTGCGTGGTGAAATGAAAAGTTACTTATATGCCGAATCATACTTTGTGATGGAGCGCCTGCCATCAGACATGCGTATCAAGCTTGAAACCACCGACATTCCCATCGGTTTATTGTGGCGAGAGGCGAAACTGGAAACGCATCGTGAAATCATTGCTTATCATCGTGAACGCAACGCTGCCATCGCAACTCATTTTAGTCTTGATCCCGATGCAGAATTACTTTCACGCACCTACTTGCTCTATAGCCATGGTCAACCGATGGGCACAATTACCGAGAAGTTTCCAGCGAGTTATTTTGCAGATTAATCGCCGCTCTACAGTCCATTATGTAGCGGGCTGTCTCCTTATTTCGGCAAAAAACAAACAAACTGAGCGCTATCATGAAATACCTCTCACTGTTCATCATTTTCAAACCAACCGACATGTGCTGTAATAATTTTCAAAATTAAAATGCCGCAACACGACTGGCAAATCGGATTACAGAAAAGGTAGCAAACCATGGTTAGAAAATTTTTGCTTGCGGCGCTTTTTATGGCTATCTGTAGCTTCGAACCTCAGCATGCCAACGCCGATGACGCGACTGTACTACCCGCTGTTTCACGAGAATGGCATGGATCGGACTACAAAACTGTTGCCACTGCTATCAGTAAAGGCAAAATTTCTCTGCCCAAGCTTTCGGACCAAAACACAGCAGCTATTTTTCGGAAATTCGTTTCATCAGAAAATTTAGCGCCATTGCAGAATAAAATTCTATCGACTGAATATCGCATCAATGAAATTACTTTGATCATCAGCTCGGCAGCTGCATTGTTAAAGCCGTACTTGGAAGTAGCCAATCATGGAGAAAAAGTTAATTCTGAGGTCGCATTACTAATGGCATTTATGCTTCGCGCCACGACTGTACAAGTGGCACTGGTCAATGAATTTTTACCAAAAATTCCGCATGACGCGACCTATGCCACAAGAATGGAAGGCTTAGCGATGATTCGACATGGCGCAACCAACGCGTTTCTAGGATTGGTGACCTCTTTATCCGAGAGGCCATTTTATTCGGATAACGATATTTCTCTGATGCTGCAGGCCATGGCAGATACTCTGCCTTCTCTGAAGACTATGTTTGCACAAGATGTGCGTGAAGAGCTCAGAAACAAATTGCAACTCCATCGCGCAAAAGCCACACGATCAAATGACATCACAAATCTTGACTACATGTTAGTCGAGTTGAAAATCTAATGAGAGAGAGTGTTCCGATATACTCAGCATGAACGAAGACCAGAGATAATTAACTGCCGAATTTATGGCATCAAAAAAATCCTGCCCCGGCTTCTGCATCGCCTGCGAGTGAACGCATGCCAGCAAATAATTCACGTCCCATTCCAAACTGAGTCTCCAATAAGTGCGGTTGTGTGGTTGAACGTTGTGCCCATTCCTCTGCGGGCACACGTGCTTCAAGCACGCCATGATAACTATCCAGATGAATGATATCGCCATCACGAATTTTATTGAGTGGGCCATTGTTCAAACATTCAGGCGTCACGTGAATAGCGGCAGGCACTTTGCCGGAAGCGCCCGACATGCGGCCATCAGTCACCAATGCAACTTTAAAACCATGAGACTGTAACGATGCCAGTGATGGTGTGAGCTTGTGCAACTCTGGCATACCATTCGCTCGTGGTCCTTGATAACGCACCACCACCACGCAATCGCGCGATAATTTTCCGGCTTTGAATGCCTTGATCACTTCTTCTTGATCATCGAATATCACTGCCGGTGCGGTAACGACACGATGCTCCGCTTCAACTGCAGAAGACTTGATCACACTACGACCTAAATTACCCTTTAATAATTTCAAACCACCATCAGCGCTGAATGGATTCGACACCGGACGCAGTACGCTTTCATCACCACTTTTTTGCGGCGCATCGCGCCATACCAATCCTTGTTCCGATAACCACGGCTCTTTAGTGAAATGCATCAGCCCTTTGCCCATCACGGTATTCACATCACCATGCAACAAACCAGCTTGCAACAGTTCACGAATAAGAAATCCCATGCCGCCTGCCGCGTGAAAGTGATTCACATCTGCACTGCCATTTGGATATACGCGGGCAAGCAACGGAATAACATCCGATAAATCACTGAAGTCGTCCCAATTAACCACAACGCCGGCGGCATGCGCCATCGCAACTAAATGCAAGGTATGATTGGTGGAACCACCGGTAGCAAGCAAACCAATGATGGCATTAACAATCGCACGTTCATCAATAATGTCTGCCATGCAAATATATTCATTACCCAATGCAGTGATATGCGCAACACGCTTCGCTGCGGCGCCGGTCAATGCATCGCGCAATGCTGTATTCGGAGAAACAAACGCACTGCCTGGCAAGTGCAGACCCATAATCTCCATCAACATTTGATTGCTGTTGGCGGTGCCATAAAAAGTGCAAGTACCTTCGCCGTGATAACTTTGTGCTTCCGATTCAAGCAAGGCATCGCGACCTACTTTACCTTCGGCATAGAGTTGGCGAATGCGTGCTTTTTCCTTGTTAGGCAATCCCGATGTCATCGGGCCGCCAGGAACAAAGATGACGGGTAGATGACCGAAGCTCAGGGCGCCGATAAACAAGCCCGGCACAATTTTGTCGCACACTCCGAGGCACAACACGGCATCGAACATGTTATGCGATAAGGCGATGGCCGTGGACATGGCAATCACATCGCGACTGAACAAAGAGAGTTCCATACCGAGTTGACCTTGCGTTACGCCATCACACATTGCAGGCACTCCTCCGGCAAATTGCGCAACTGCACCGGCTTCACGCGCCGCTAACTTGATCAGTTGTGGATAACGTTCCAATGGACGATGCGCGGATAGCATGTCGTTGTAAGCAGAAATAATTGCGATGTTGGGCCAATGCCCAGACTTAAGTTGAGTCTTATCTCCTGCATCCGCAGCAGCAAAACCATGTGCAAGATTGGTACAACTTAATGTTTGTCGCGCAGTCCCTTGAAGTCGCGCAGCATGCATGCGATCAAGATAGTCTTTACGACTTGCGATGCTGCGCTGTGCAATACGAGCAGTCACTTCGGCAATGCGGGGATGAATCGATGAAGATGCGTTAGTCGTCACAATGGCCTCGTTGGCATTACCAATTCAAGTAAAGATGATGGCAGTATTATAGAATCAGAATGTTGGCTTGTCGCATTATTGAACTGTTTTGCTATCGGATATGTCTGCTTCCGTCACGGTGACTCAAGTTGCAGCAGCAATCCGCACCGCGTTGAGCAAAGACCAACTTTGCTTGCGCTACCATTGCGCAGGATTGGTATAGAACTGGCTATAGAAATGACATATAACAACGTCAATCCATTGCGTATATCATTCTCTGCTTATGATTGAGACTTTTTTAGGATGTACTTATGGCTGCTGGTGAAGATTTCGACATTGTTTTATTCGGCGCGACCGGTGACTTGGCTACGCGCAAGTTATTGCCCGCACTATACAGGCGGCATAAAGCAGGACAATTCTCGGTTACTGCACGGGTACTTGGTGTATCCAATACTGAATACAGTCGCGAAGAATTTATTGCCAGCATTGTTGAACCCCTGAAGCAAAGAGTCGGTGCCGAATTCACTGAAGCCGCGTGGCAGAAATTCATTGCCCAACTCGACTACATACAAGTAGATGCACGTAAAGATACGGATTTCGCGGCTCTGAAGGAAAAATTGAAAGCGCGTGATGATGTGGTGCGAGTTTATTTTCTTTCCACATCACCGTTGTTGTTCGTCGACATTTGCAAACATCTGAATCAGTTCTCGCTGGTCACCGCCAAGTCGCGAGTCGTGTTGGAGAAACCTTTGGG
>JAICKZ010000011.1 GCA_025927665.1 Steroidobacteraceae bacterium
ACCACAATGCATTGCGGCGCGCACGACGCTGGCGTAATTCGCTGTCGTTAGCTGCTAACATGATTATTTAATTTCCGGTGCTTCTTCAAATGAATGATATGGAGCTGGTGAAGGCAGCGTCCATTCCAAGCCAATCGGTGCCGCACTGTCCCACACTTTATCAGTGGCCTTGGGACCACTGCGCACCGTGCTCCAAATAAGATAGACAAACAATAATTGTGTGGCGCCGAAACAAAAGCCACCGATGGAAGACACAAAATTCCAATCAGCAAACTGAGTGTTGTAATCGGGAATACGACGCGGCATGCCCGCCAAACCGAGGAAGTGTTGAGGAAAGAACAACACATTGACAAAAATGGTTGAAAGCCAGAAATGCGTTTTGGCCAATGTCATGTTGTACATGTGGCCACACCACTTGGGCAACCAGTAATACACCGCTGCCATGATGCCGAAAATTGCACCAGGCACCAGCACATAGTGGAAGTGAGCGACAACAAAGTAAGTGTCATGATATTGAAAATCGGCCGGCGCCATCGCCAGCATTAACCCCGAGAAGCCGCCGATGGTGAATAAAAACACAAAAGACAACGCAAACAACATCGGCGGTTCAAAGCTGATGGAGCCCTTCCACATGGTTGCAGTCCAGTTAAACACCTTCACGCCGGTGGGAATCGCAATCAACATGGTGCTCATCATAAAAAACATCTCGCCAATCAGCGGCATGCCGGTGGTGAACATATGATGTGCCCATACGATGAAGGACAGGAAAGCAATGGATGCCGTGGCGTACACCATCGCGTCGTAGCCGAACAAGGGCTTACGTGAAAAGGTTGGGATAACTTCCGACACCACGCCGAAAGCCGGCAGAATCATGATGTATACCTCGGGATGACCGAAGAACCAGAAAATATGCTGGAACATGACCGGATCGCCACCGCCCGCCGCATTGAAGAAAGTCGTACCGAAATAATGATCGGTCAGCAGCATGGTCACCGCACCGGCAAGCACTGGCATCACTGCAATCAACAAGTAGGCAGTGATCAACCACGTCCATACGAACAACGGCATTTTCAACAAACTCATGCCCGGAGCACGCATGTTCATGATGGTTACGATCACATTGATTGCGCCCATGATCGAGGAAGCGCCCATCAAATGAATTGCAAATACTGCCATCGGGAAAGAATCACCTGTTTGCAGCACCAATGGCGGATACAAAGTCCAACCCCCTGCCGGGCTGCCGCCAGGCACCACCAAAGTGAGTAGCAATAAGGTAAAAGCAAATGGCAGTAACCAGAAACTAAAGTTATTCATGCGCGGCAACGCCATATCCGGCGCACCCACTTGCATCGGGATCATCCAGTTCGCAAGACCCGTGAACGCTGGCATCACGGCACCAAACACCATGATCAATGCATGCATAGTGGTCATAGAATTGAATTTAGCCGGATCAAGAAGTTGTATTCCCGGTCGCAATAACTCGGCGCGAATCAACATCGCCATCAATCCGCCGGTGAGGAACATCACCAGCGAAAATATAAGATACATGGTGCCAATATCTTTGTGATTGGTGGCATAAGCCCAACGACGCCAGCCTTTCATGGGCCCATGATGTCCCGCATCATGCTCATGGCTATTTGAATGAACGTGTGCGTTGGCATCGGCTATGTGTGTTGCAGTCATTTCACTTCGCTCTGAAAATCAGTTATTTAATTTCAAAATTAATCAACTTGGCTTTAAGCAATCAAGTCGTTGCTGGCGCTGCAGCTGAAGCCGCAGCAGGCGCGTTAGGAGCCGCTTCAGCAGGCGGCGCATGTTGCGCATTCAACCACGCTGCGTAATCGGCCTCGGATTTGACTACCACCACGATCGGCATAAAGCCATGATCGCGACCGCACAGTTCCGCACATTGACCACGATAAGTACCTTCTTCATCGGCGCGAAACCAAAGCTCGTTGATAAAGCCGGGAATAGCATCCCTTTTCATACCGAGCGCGGGCACCCACCAAGCATGAATAACATCACCAGCCGTCAACAGCATGCGCACTTTTTTATGCACCGGCACCACCAGCGGATGATCTACTTCGAGGAGATAATTAGGTACTGAATAGGGGTCGATACCTGAGCCCTTGATACGTGCCGCATTACTATCGCGTGCCAATGTGGAAAAGAAATCTACTTTTTGATCGAGATAATCGTATTCCCACTTCCATTGGTAGCCGGTCACCTTGATAGTCATGTCGGCACCAGACATGTCTTCATCTTTGATCAATCCCCTGGCGGCGGGATACGCCATGAATACTAGAATTATTATTGGAATAGTGGTCCAAATTACTTCCACCTTGGTGCTGTGAAGCAACGTCGTGTCGGCAATCGCGCCTTTGGAATGACGAAATTTAATCAGCGAATAAATCATCGCGCCAAACACCACTACGCCAATCGCCACGCAAATCCACAATATTTCCATATGTAACCCGTAAGCTTGCTTACTAAGCTCGGTGATGCCAGGTCGCATATTGAGCTGCCAGGCGGCAAAAGCCGGACTGGCCAGCAGGATACTGGCAATGCATGCCAGGGCTTTCAGGTTCTTCGACATGTACCAAATGCTCCCAAAATCAAAAAGCTGATTATCCAGCTGGTAATCCCACCGGCTTAAAGCCATTTAGGGCCGCTAAGTTTAACCTTCGCATCGCGTTGTGAAAACACTATTGTCGCGGGTTTAGCATGGAGATGTCGAGTAAATCTACTGCCAATCGTGGATCGGCGGGCTGCAAATGTGGAATCACTCCTAAGCAAGGTGCGGGCAAGCGCTGCTTCAGTAACTCCAAATTCGCTTGCAGCGGCGAAAACTCCGCGTCTATCACGTTACCAATCCAACCGACGAGGGGACATTTCGCGGTGTTTTCGATCACTTGTGCGGTGAGCAACGCGTGATTAAGACACCCCAGCCGCATTCCTACCACTAAGATCACATCCAATTCTAACGCTTCTGGAAAGTCACTCAAATAACCGGATTTTAACGGCACTTTCCAGCCACCCGCTCCTTCAACGACAACGATATCCGCTTGTGCAGCGAGTCGTTGATAATTGTGTTTCAAATGATTCAAATCGATTATTACTCCTGCCTCGAGCGCTGCAAGATGCGGTGCAATGGGTGGAGCAAAACAATAGGGATTGATCAATGAATAATCGGCTTGCACACTAGCTGCGCGTTGCAATGCCACTGCATCGTCGTTGCGCAAACCGTCAATCGTCATTGTGCTGCCACTAGCAACGGGCTTCATGCCTGCTACTCGTAAGCCGTGAGCCTTAAATGCATGCATCAATGCGCATGCAGCCAAAGACTTGCCGACGCCTGTATCGGTACCGGTGACGAAAATTCCGTATGTCATGTTTGTTCCCGTTTGCCAATATTTGCAATGGGAATGCGCACTTCGGTAGCTAGTGCTGGCGTTGTTGCGTTTCCCCAAGCCTGTCCATAAACCACTTCGTAACTTGCCGGCAATACATTATCGCGACGATGCCTTTCGTAGTGATGAATAACTTGGTTGAACATGGCTTTTCCCATGAGTCCATGACGACGGCCATGCGTGACATTATGGGCGCCAATCGCCTTAAGTTCGCGCATCAATGTAACGACATCAGGATAGGTGAGCGTAAAACGTTCTACGTCCAATACTGGCTCAACAAGACCAACACGCATCATCGCATCGCCCAGGTCATGCATATCTATAAAACGATTTACATGTATGTGATTATCAATATTGGCCCATGCGTCGCGTAATTCGTGCAAGGTGTCGGGACCGAAGCTGGAAAAAATAAACATGCCATTGGGTTTCAGCACACGTTGAATTTCTGCAAACGCTACATGAGGTGGGTCACACCATTGCAACATCAAGTTACTGAATATCAGATCAACTGATTTTGATTTCAGTGGCAATTGCTGTGCATCCGCACAAACACGCTTGAAAGATTTACGACCAAACCACCAATGCGAACGCGCACGTTGCAACATGCCGAAAGCAGCATCCATCGCAATCACCTGCGCGCGTGGATAACGGGTCTGCAAAGTCCGGGCACTTATTGCGGTACCGCAACCTAAGTCCAATACCACGTCTGGTTGAAGTTTGAATAACGTCAATCGCTCCATCAAGCGTTGCCGAACTTCAGCTTGCAACACTGCGACATCGTCGTACTGATCACTGGCCGCACTGAATGAGCGACGCAGCGCGTGTTTGTCGAATGAAAAAACATCGTCACTCATCGGTTGTCTGCCGGCAACGTTGCGAGAAAATTATTTAGCACTGCCAAAAAATCTTCACGATGTGAAATAAAACTGGCATGGCCTGCACGCTTAATCTCCACATACTGTGATCTTGGCAATGATTGCAACATGGCGCGTGTAGCATGTGGATGAGTAATGCGATCATGTTCACCTGCGATCAGCAAGGTAGGCAAATGAATCGTTGGCAACTGTTGACGCAAATCCGTATCACGTAACATACATAGCATTACTTGCAACGCGCGTTCGTTCGGCGGATATTGCAACAACCGCAGCCGTAATGCTTTAAGTGTATTCATGGCATGAACATCGCCACGCACTTGCAGTGCGAGAAAATCATCAACGGTACCTTCAATGTTCTGATGCAATCGTGAAAAAAATTGAGCAAATACTGTCGGCGACATGCCGTATGGCCAACTTTCATCTGCAACGAATTTTGGTGTGGCACTCACGAGTACTAACGCGCGTGATGACTTATGAGTTGCAAGCAATAACGCAATTTGTCCACCCAATGACCAACCGAGCACAATGGCTCGCGACGGTACATGTGGCGCAACATAATTCATTACTTGTTCGATCGAAGTAATGTCTGTACTAAAAGTACTCTGCCCATGTCCGGGGAGATCAACGACATGAACACGGTAGTGTTGCGCAAGCACCGGAATCAGTTCTGTAAACACTCCGCCGTGCATGGCCCATCCATGCAACAACACCAAGTCAGGGCCGCTACCTTGAATGTCAACGTGAACATTCATGCGGGTGTTGGTGATAGAGAAACTTGCGACAAGGCTTCTAACAAGCGATCAATGTCTGATTCGCTATGTGCCGCAGACAAAGTGATTCTCAGACGCGATGTGCCGCGCGGCACTGTGGGCGGTCGAATCGCCGCCACCACAAACCCTTGATCAAGCAGTGTCGCGCTCACTTCAAGTGCCTTAACTTCATCATCCACTATCAAGGGTTGAATAGCGGTAGATGAATCAGTCAACGCTAATCCTAACTGTTGCGCACTTTTTTTGAATCGCTTTATATGTGCCTGCAACACTTCGCGTCGCCATGATTCGCGTTGCATTACGCGCAACGCTGCGCGTGCTGCTGCGGCGAGAGCTGGCGGAGTTGCGGTCGTGAAAACATAGGTGCGAGACTTTTGGATCAACGTTTCAATCAACGCTGATGATCCTGCAATGAATGCGCCGAAAACACCGGTTGCCTTACCCAGGGTAGCCATATAAATGGGAACCTCATCGGTGGACAATCCCGCTGCTATCACACTGCCTTGACCTCGATCTCCCAACACACCAAAACCGTGTGCATCGTCGATGGCCAACCATGCACTATGTTGCTGACATAGTAGGGTAAGCTCACGTAAAGGCGCCACATCACCATCCATGCTGAACACCGCATCACTCAACACCCATTTACGATCACAGACACTTGCTTGCAACATGCGTTGCAATGACTCCATGTCGTTGTGTCGATAACGTGAGAAATTGACGTCCTGATGCATGCCTGCATCAAGCAGCGACGCGTGGTTGAGACGATCCTCAAACACGGCGTCCCCACGTTTTAATAAGCCACTCCCTATGCCAAGATTAGCCATGTATCCAGTTGAATAACACAATGCGCGTTCGCGACCGACGAACGCAGCCAACTCTTCTTCCAATGCGTGATGTTCAATACTATGGCCAGTAACCAGATGTGCCGCACCGCTGCCAACACCATGACGCTCCACAGCGGCACTCATTGCATGTCGCACTTCGATATGACCACTTAAGCCAAGATAATCATTGCTGCAAAAATTAACACACTCACGATCACTCACACGTACGTGAGTTGGCGAAACCGGATCAATGATTTCGACTATCTTGCGTACACGATAATGATTTGCATGATTGATAATGCTGAGGTCGGCGCGTAAAAATCCGTCAAGCCGTGACATGACTGATATTGCTTTCCGTTGCACCGCTACTGAGATGCTGATGATTCACATCACCTGCTTCCGCTATCAATGTAGATGTTTCAGGTTTGATTCCCAACTTTGCAAACAGCGCATGATCGCGATCAACTTCCGGATTTTCGGTGGTCAACAATTTATCGCCATAAAAGATTGAATTGGCGCCAGCGAGAAAACACAATGCCTGCATTTCGTCACTCATCTCACTGCGACCGGCAGATAAACGCACATGAGATTTCGGCATCAAGATGCGTGCAACTGCAATGGTGCGAATAAATTCAAATGGATCAAGCGGCGCTGCATCTTTAAGCGGAGTACCTGCAACGTGGACCAACTGATTAATCGGAACGCTCTCAGGATGCTTAGGCAGTCTTGCCAGTGTATACAACAACTGTGCACGATCAAGCTCGCTTTCACCCATGCCGAGAATACCGCCACAACATACATTGATCCCAGCATCGCGCACCGCTTGCAATGTATCCAGACGATCTTGATAAGTGCGCGTGGTGATAATTTTTTCGTAAAAAGATTCCGAACTGTCGAGATTGTGGTTGTAGTAATCAAGACCGGCATCTTTCAACGTTTGTGCCTGTGCAGCGGTCAGCATGCCCAGTGTTGCGCAAGTTTCCATCCCCAGATCACGCACGCCACGCACCATTTCAGCAATGACCTGGAGTTGTTTGTCTTTAGGACTTCGATACGCTGCACCCATGCAAAATCGTGTCGCCCCTTTAGCTTTTGCTTCACGTGCGCTTTCCAACACGGCATCAATTGCCATCAACTCTTCGCGCTCCAATCCCGTCTCATAACGAATACTTTGGGGACAATAAGCACAGTCCTCAGGACAAGCGCCGGTCTTGATTGACAACAATGTACTGACTTGCACTTCATTAGGATTGAAATACTGACGATGTACTTGCTGCGCTCGATACATTAAATCTGCAAACGGCAACGCGAGCAACGCACGAACTTCATCCAGTGTCCAGTCATTACGTATGGCACCCAATTGATTGACTGGATTAAACGGCAGGGTCGATTGTGTAGACATAAAAACTCTTAATAAAGTTTCGATCGATGGTTTGAGCCATCGCAAAAAGACAAGTTTGATTAAACGCTAGAACTCGAGAAACGGCCGTGGCCACGGCTGGAAAATTTTTGCACAATACGATCAGTATTTAAGGATAGACAACATCTGTCAACTGAAAACAGGAAAAATGGTTTACCAATTTATTAAAGGAATCCAATGGAAGGTGTTGACACCTACCTGCATTGTTTGCGGCGAATTGGGTAATAAGACCTTGGATTTGTGTCTCTCATGTCGTCAAGCGTTGGTTTTTAATGCCCGTTTCTGTAAGCGCTGCGCTCTTCCGCTTGAAGTTGAAGCTGCTGAGTTATGCGGTAGCTGCTTACGTCGACCGCCACGATTTATAGCCAGCTATTGTGCGTTTGAATATGGTTATCCTATTGCACAGTTGGTGCGCACTCTTAAATATGGTCATTCGTTAAGCCATGCGCAGGTTCTGGGAACCCTGCTCTCTGACTACTTGTTACAGCATCATCAGAACGAATGGCCGAAATATATTCTTCCCGTGCCATTGTCGATCGAACGCTATCGTCAGCGCGGTTTCAATCAAGCCATTGAACTGGGTCGAGTACTGGAATCAAAATTGTCAGTGCCGATGAACACCAATCTGATTGAACGGGTACGTCATACGGTTGAACAAGCGGGACTATCACGTCGCGAACGGCACAAAAATCTGCGCAACGCATTTATAGTTATCGATCAGCCGGTTCCAGAGCATATCGCCATTGTTGATGATGTTGTCACCACTGGCAGTACCGTCAATGAAATTGCCCGCACATTGATTCGTGCAGGAGTGAAAAAAATTGAAGTCTGGGCTATCGCTCGTGCGCCGTTACGATAGCCGTCTAATTATTTCTTTTTTGCTTTCTTTTTGCTTGCTTTGGCCGGCTTCTTATTCTGCTTTTTCAGCTTCTTTGCTTCTTTCTTAAACTGTTTCTTCTCCAGCTTTTTTACCGATTTTTTGTCAACAGCTTTTGCACTTTTTTCTTTTGTCTTTTTCTTTGCAATTTTCTTTTTTACTGCCACCTTAGTTACCACAAGCACTTTCTTCTTGATAGATTGTTTTACAACTTTGGGTTTCGCAACAGCGGGCTTTTTGAGCTCAACCGCTGCCTTAGGTTTGGGTGCTGCAAGCGCGGCTTCCATGCGTGCGGTGATTTGATCCAACTCGCCTTCGCCCTTGACGACTTTAAGCAAACCCAATTGTTTGTAATGATCGATCAATGGTTTGGTTTGCGATTGATAGACTTCTAAACGTTTGGTAATGACTTCTTCTTTGTCATCGGAACGTTGATACAACTCGCCATCACAGTGATCGCAATGACCGCCTTCTGGCAACGCAGTGACACTGAACACCTTGCCGCAGCTCTTGCATACGCGACGACCCGCCAGACGCGTGATGAGTGACGCAGGCTTTACATCGAGCAACAACACTGACTCAAGGGGTTGACCAATTTCGTTGAGCAATGCGGATAATGCTGCCGCTTGTTCGCTATTACGTGGAAAGCCGTCGAGAATAAATCCATTAGTAGTATCGCCTTGTGTCAGGCGTTCACGAATCAATCCCAATACAATTTCGTCAGACACCAGCTGGCCCGCTTCCATCGCCGCTTTAGCTTTGATGCCTAATTCGGTTTGACGCTTGACTGCATCGCGCAACAAATCACCTGATGAGATCTGTGGTACACCAAATTTAGCCTGTAACCGTTGGGCTTGAGTGCCTTTTCCGGAACCCGGTGCACCAAGCAGAACAATGCGCATCATTGAAGCCATCCCCTTTTGTAAATCATTACCACTACCCTACCGAAATTTTACTGGATAAACAAATACAACACGAGAATGAACACGCTTCTTTGCACACACCTTAATGCTGCGGCATCCAAATACGGAACTCTCCGCTCAGATGCATCAAACTCATTAGATACAGTAAACCATCGTAGTAACGATTCTCGCCGGAAGGAATGGGCGTGTTCCATAACTCATCATCAAATTGTTTAGCCCGTGCGCGATCTGTTGCGGCAAGACCCGCCACTGCATTGGTACCTACCAAACCTGCAGGATGATCTTCATGAGTCAGACCAGGTTTGACAGGCAAGGGCTCACCTTCCAATGTAAAAACGGGTCCGTACTTTTCAATGTTTTGCCCAGCAAAAAATTGTTGAATGCGATCGCTCAGTTGTCGCTCAGTAATTGACTTGTGCCACCATGACCAATCTACGGACCAATTGCTTGCGGTACGCCACGCATCATAACCAAACACACCTGATTGCGAAAAACCATTGGTGTGCGGTGTGCCATCGAAGTTTGCGTAAGTAGGCGCGAGGCCAGTTTCAGGATTGGTGGTCTTCACAAAGAAGTTACGACTGACTTCAGCTGCATGCAACCAAAATGCACGATCTTCGGCAGGTCCCCAACGTCCCCACAACTCGTAGAATGCCGGTAGATGATATGAAGGATCAGTAAACGGTTGCGGCATAATGCCCGGTACAAACAAAATCATTGCATCCTTTTCGCTGACTTCTGGGCCCACGCTACGTTCACCAAATTTTGTCGGACCGGTGATGACTGCACGATGTCGCATTGCCGTGAGCAATTTGTTGGCTTGCGCATGATAATTGTAGATACCGTTGCCGTTGTGCCAACGATTGCCTGCGAAGAGTAACGCCATGGCGAAATATTCTTCGCCATCCGGTGCAGGCGTTTCTTCATTAGGCGTGCCATCGATTTTGCAAGACCACGAAAAATATCCGTAAGAAGGATGCTTGGGATCGGCGATATACATGTAAGTTTGTACCCAATTCCAGATGGCATCAAACTCAGCCTGCTTGTCGAGTTGCACCGCAATCATCATTCCATACGACATGCCTTCCGTGCGCACATCATGATTGGCCCAATCCGTCACATACATCAATGGGCCATTCGCATTTTTACCTGCAGCAAATACCACCGCCTGTGTTTTCGTATCGCCGTGAAACAATTGCTCATACGCAGCGTCAATCTTTGCTTTGATATCTTTTTGTGAATGCCCATCTTCCGCCAACATATTGCGATACTTACCAGTCGCGTAGGCACCCGCATCCACTATTGATGTGTCTTTTGCGATGCTCTCCAAGGCCGCAGCATTTAATATCAGTGCGATAATCAACGCGCAGTATTTTGTATTACTCATCAACATAGTCAGCACTCCACGCTTTGATTGCGCAGCTTTATAAAATCAACCTCGTAATCTTAGCACCGGTATCAATTCTGAAATTGCGATTGAACACTTCGCTCGGTGTTTATAATTTGATTCGATGACTACGATATTAGTTTGTGATCGGCATTCACTCGGGCATATCAATGTCCAATAAAAATCGCGTGTAAATTTCTGGCAATCGCGCCAGTATCTGTGTTTTGCCTTCGATAGCACTGCTTTCAATAATACGACGCAAGCTCGCTAAACTCAGTGCCTCTAATGCAGGCAATGAAACAGGTGCGTAACTTAAATGCCAGGGTTCCGGCATCACGCCGCCGCGATTATTTCGGTTGGGCCTAAAAAAACAAAAGCGACTTGCGTTTTCATTTAGCCACGCAGTCAGCTTTGAAAAAATACCGGTCGTTGAATATTCACTTGGTACCAGTTGTACTCGATAACCTTCCGGTATCGTCGATTCATCAACTACATCAATATCAGAACCCCAATGATGTCGACTGCCACCAGGAAGTGCTGACCAACTAAGAATTGCATCCAGCAGTTCATCAGGTGTTAACGAACTATGATCAAGTACCACACCTTCACGCGAGTTCAGGACGCGTTCGCCACGCCACTTGCGATTCCAAATTGCCAATTGCGTATCAAAGTCACGAAAGCCTGAGCGAATACCCAAACGAATATCGACCTGCGCTGCTGCATCTGCCATTGCCATAACGGAAGTGGCTACCGCGTAATGCACGACGCAACGAGGTTTCTCCAAAGTGACCACATGGGTTTGGGCGCGACCAGTAAGTTCTAACTCATTCATTCTTTAAGCCGCTATTTATAGGCAGGCATAAACTGTTAACCCTAACAATCACTTAATAAAACCTATTAACATTGTTAGCTCAGCGGCGTCGGCGTAATTAGTTGACAAGCATTTAATATAATAGCCTGACTTAAGGCGCGTTGATCACAATTCAGGTTGAAAGCCAGTGTACATCAGGGAAGTGCATTAGAATATTACTTGATCGCTGCCATCCCTAACCTCTATGCTCCTGACGACAATGTCTCTGTAAAACGACCTTATGAATTTAGCAGAGGCTACTTCAAGATAACGGCAATCTGATCATAAAACTTATGCCTTCATCTGAACCAACAAGTCACGTCCGCAATTTGACCGGGGGAACTCTCCTGGCATTGGCAGCAGCCATTGTTTGTCTCACCGTGGCTTTACTACTACATGCAAAATTGAATCAACAAATTGATCTACAAGTCTTGTTGTTAGGTGGAAGCGGTCTCGCCCTTGCGCTGGTCGCTGCATTAATGTCATGGCGCAAAGCGCGACGTTTGATTCGTCCTATTTCTGAACTGATTGATAGCGCAGAACGCATCGGCAACGGCAATTACACTCATCCTTTGGAAGTAACTGGACGACATGAACTTGCACCGCTGGAAGAAGCGTTGGAGCAAATGCGTCAGAAACTGCGTCAGACGACCATCAACACCAATTATCTCAGCACTGTATTAAACAGCATGAATGACACGGTGCTGGTCACTTCGCCAGATGGCGAGATCCGTAAAATCAATGCGGCGGCTGAGCGCTTATTGGGATACAAGGAAGAAGAGCTACGTGGCAAAATGCTCAGCGACCTATTGCTACCAGGCAATCCCCCTGAGCCACACGATAGAGCGCCGCGTACCGTCGATTTGCAAGAAACGGTCATTCGTACCGCCAGTGGTCAAACCATACCCGTTTCTATTTCTGGATCACAGATAGCCGCGGCGGATCCTTCGTTTCAAGGCGCCATTTATGTATTGCGTGACATCACCGAACGCAAACGCGCTGAACGTCGTATTCGTTATCTTGCGCGCTTCGATTCACTCACCAAACTGCCGAATCGCATGCAATTTCAACACATGTTGCAACAAGCCATTGCACGCGCACGACGTGCGGATTGTCTAGTTGCACTGTTATATCTCGATCTGGATCGTTTTAAAGAAATCAATGATACTTTTGGTCATGAAGCGGGTGATCGCACGCTGGAAATTTTAAGTGAACGTTTGACGCGAGCGTTGCCCAAGGAAGCAGTACTGGGTCGTTTAGCGGGCGATGAGTTTGCAGTGTTTATCGAAGGTATTGAGCCACAGGAAGATGAACGCGCTACCACTGCGGCACTTGCGCGCATCGTACTTGCAGAAATCAGCAAAACCTTTTATGTGGGGCAACACGAGTTATATCTGACTGCCAGCATTGGTGTGGCCTTCTGTCCGCGTGATGCTGATAATGTAATTGATTTGATCCGTCACGCTGATGCCGCGATGTATCACTCTAAACAAAGCAGTGGTAACACCTTTGCATTCTATTCACCCGACATGGATGCCGCCGCAGTGGAACGCTTGATGCTTAAAGCAAAATTGCGTCGAGCATTGGAACGCGATGAATTGGTCATGCTGTATCAACCGAAAGTCGATTTGCGCTCTGGTCTGGTGGTGGGAGGTGAGGCTTTGTTGCGCTGGCGCTTGCCTGGATACGGTGACATCTCGCCATCACAATTTATTCCGTTGGCTGAAGAAACCAGCTTGATTTTAAGTATCGGCGATTGGGTCATGAATCGTGTTTGTGACGATTACAAACGTTGGCTGAAAAGTCTCAGCAATCCTGGTCGCATTTCTATCAATTTGTCATTAAAGCAATTGAAGCAAAGTAGTTTTGTTACTCGCTGTCGCGCCATTTTCATGCAACATGAGTTATCACCCACCTCATTCGAACTGGAAATTACTGAAACGACGTTGATGCAAAATCCAAAGCGAACTATTAAATTATTGGATGAGTTATTCGCGATGGGATTGACGTTGTCCATTGATGATTTCGGCACTGGTTATTCATCATTGAGTTCCTTGCAGCAATTTCCAATCAGCACTTTAAAAATTGATCAATCCTTCGTCAAAGGCATTGTTGACGATCGTGACGATGCCACCATCGTTCGTACCATCATCGACATGGGTAAAAGCATGGAAATGGAAGTTGTTGCCGAAGGCGTCGAAACCAAGTCTCAATTGGATTACTTAAAATCGCACAATTGCCATTACGCTCAGGGCCGTTTGTTCGGCGATGCCATGAGCGCCGATGCTTTTCTCGCCATCATGGTAGCTCAGTCACAAGGGAAAGTTGCATTGGCAAGTTTGTTTGGTTAAGTATGATGCAGCCTTGCTTGTTGCAATGACACCATCTAAATGATCCTATTTAGTAATGAAATTCGCTTAAATCAATTGGTTTGATTGCATCGAATAATGTAACAATCCATGTAAAATTGGCTTAATCTTTTATGCCAACGCATCTGTTGTAATTAATTTTGATGTGAATATCTCTCGCGCCATTCTTCATGTCGATATGGATGCATTCTATGCATCCATCGAACAGCGTGATCGACCCGAACTTAAAGACAAGCCGGTGATTGTGGGTGGCACAGGTAATCGCGGCGTGGTGGCCGCAGCGAATTATGAGGTTCGTAAGTATGGCGTACATTCTGCCATGCCGATGCGCGAAGCATTGCAGCTATGTCCACAAGCAATATGTATTCAACCACGTATTGGTTACTATCAAAGTGTTTCGAAACAAATATTCAAAGTCTTCCATGAATTCACACCATTAGTAGAAGGCCTATCACTGGACGAAGCATTTTTGGATGTGACACATAGTCAATCCGCATTGGGCGAGGCAGAACATATCGCGCGCCGGATCAAGCATCTAATACGTGAGAGTACACAACTCACTGCATCTGTGGGCGTCGCCCCAAATAAATTGATTGCAAAAATTGCATCCGATATGCGCAAGCCGGATGGCTTGATGGTTGTTCGCGAAGCAGAAGTTCATGCCGTACTCGATCCATTGCCCGTCTCGCGTTTGTTCGGCATCGGCAAAAAAACCTTACCGCGTTTGCAAGCGCTGGGCATTCATACATTCCGCGATTTACGCCTTGGCAATGAACATCAACTTGAACCCATATTTGGTCATTACACCGCGCAAGCACAAGCACGTGCTGGCGGAACTGATGATCGCCCCGTCGTTGCCGATTGGGATGAAAAACAAATTAGTAGTGAAACTACTTTTGATACGGACATTGACGATTCACGACGACTGCATCGCGAATTGAATGCGCTAGCCGATAGAACGGCAACACGTCTGCGTGCCAAACAACTGCAAGCCGGCTGTGTTATCGTCAAAATTCGTCGCAGCGATTTCACTACTTACACTCGCCAGCAGCAACTGTCACCACCGACACAGGAAACACCGATTATTTTCAACACCGCTAATTCATTATTGCGTGACTGGTTGCATCAACATCCGAATACTGATCTGCGTCTGCTAGGAGTGGGCGTATCGAACTTAAGTGAAGCGACGCAGTTAGAGTTATTTACCGCTTCGCAAACTATTCGTAATCGCAGCTTGGATTCCACTGTCGATCGCATTCGCGAGAAATTTGGTTCAGTGGCATTAACGCGTGGTGATATTTTGCCAGCTCAGAAACCGATCAAACGTTAACAGCCCCGTTCCACTTGTCGCGGAGTTCGGTTTGCCACTTCAATACGCAAAATTAAAGCTGGTTTCGATCGATCATAGTAGTATTGCGCACTAACGACCAGCCAAACAAATACGAGAAGCTGCCCATGTATACGCGCTTTTTCGGTCTGAACGAAAAGCCGTTCGACATTACACCTAATCCGCGCTACCTCTACATGAGCGAGCGGCATGCCGAAGCATTGGCGCATCTAATGTATGGCCTCAATGAAGCGGGTGGTTTTGTCCAATTAACTGGCGAGGTGGGTACCGGCAAAACAACGATTATTCGCACGCTGCTCGAACAATTGCCACAACACGCCGATGTCGCATTGATACTCAATCCCAACCTTAATCCATTAGAGTTTTTGCAAACCATATGTCAGGAACTTGGCATTGCAGTTGATCACAACAGCGGCAGTAAACAACTTATTGATGTACTCAATGCACACTTGCTCGACAAACACGCTAAGAGTCGTCGTGTTGTTGTGATTGTTGATGAAGCACAAAACCTCGCACCACAGACGCTGGAACAAGTTCGGATGTTGACCAATCTGGAATCGGCGACTCACAAGCTATTACAAATTATTTTGATTGGCCAACCCGAGCTGCGCGAAGTATTGGCACAAAGCAGCCTACGACAACTTGCGCAACGCATTACCGGGCGTTATCACCTGACACCGCTATCACACGATGAAACTGCGGCCTATGTCTGGCATCGCATGAAAGTGGCTGGAACTAATATGGAAATTTTTAACGCTGCAGCACTACGTGAAATACATCGTCGCAGCGGCGGCGTGCCGCGATTGATAAACATTATTTGCGATCGCGCATTGCTTGGTGCTTATACCTTGGAGCAGCATGAGATCGATTCAGGTGTGATTAAGCAAGCTGCGGATGAAGTGGCAGGACATTGGCGTACCCATGGCGGGTGGCCATGGATAAAATGGAGCATGGCAACGGTGATGGCTGTCGCTGTCATCAGTATCATTGCAGTGGTATTGCATCAACCCAAATCCACTGCAGTACCGCTCGTCGTCAACACGACAGAAAAATTACCGCCTCCCAAACCGATGGTTGTTGACATCAATACCTTGTTCAACCAACTATCCGATACTTCTGGAACCGATTCGGCTTTAACTGCGTTGTTTGCATTGTGGCATATAACTTTAAGCCCTGACGCAGGCACTGCCTGTGAGCAAGCTTCAGTTGCTGGCTTGGAATGTGTTTATCAAAAAGGGGTATGGTCACAATTAATCGCACTTAATCGCCCCACCATTCTGCAATTAAATGATGACACCGGTGCGGTACATAAAGTGGTATTGGCAGGTTTGCAAAATGGTAACGCTCAGGTGGCGATCGGCAATACTTTGCATGAAGTGACTATCACTTCATTGGCGCGTTACTGGAACGGAGATTATTTGTTGTTGTGGAAACCACCGGTTAGTTCTCCACATCCACTTTCATTGGGTATGCGCAGTCCCGACGTGGCTTGGGTACGCAGCGCACTAAATACAACGCAAATAGAGTCCACATCGTCATCCAGTGATGCATCGAATAACGTCACAACAGTCAAAATAAAAAACTTATTTGATGAATCTTTGTTTAAACAAGTTGTTGAATTCCAACGCACGCATCATTTGAATTCAGATGGTGTCGTTGGCGTTCAAACTCAAATTGCACTCGACGCTTTGCTCAATACCATGCAAGGTCCTTTGCTTACCACCCATCCTAATACTTGAGTATTGCCATGAGTTTCATTCTTGATGCGTTGAAAAAATCCGAACGCGAACGCGAGCAACTGGCGCAAGGACTGCAACCAGATGTGATCTATCGTCGCAGTCACGCTCAACCTGTATGGATGATAATTGTGATCACATTACTGGTGGCGAATATGGCGTTGGTGACTGTGATGTGGTTACGCAATGATCACCAGTCATCGGCACCCATGATTACAGTAAACAACGGCACACCTGCATCGCCTGCTACGATAGCCACTACGCCAGTCAATAACAACAACGCATCGGCAAGCAATGAAAGCAGCGACTTAAGATCGTTGCACGATGAAGCAAGCCCCACTCACGACGCGCAAGACGAAACGGCCGCGGTACTTGCCAATGCCAAGCCACCCGATGGACCTCCTCTAGTGCGACAAATTAATCCTGACGAGACGGGCAAATCGACTTCGAATATAAACAGCAATGTAACTAGTAGTGCAAGCATTCCAACACTGGATGGACTTGGTGGAAACTCTGCTCTCAACTTGCCGCCAATACATCTCGATATACATGTGTTTTCTATTAACGCCGCCGAACGATTCGTATTCATCAATATGAGGAAATACACCGAAGGGCAACAACTCAAAGAAGGTCCAACGGTGGAGCACATCACTTCCGACGGCGCGGTCCTGCGATATCAGGATCATCAATTTCTGTTGCCACGTCAGTAAAAACGAATGCAATGCTATGCACAGCAATGACACGACCACTATTATTTATTAATTCTTGCACATGCAGAGATGCAGACTCACATAATTAAATCCGAGTGCTGCTCTAACAACAACCCGAGCCTCCCTGTGTTTCATAGAATCGCAACGCTTCACGACCTATGCCAGTGGCTTTAATAAGTGCAGCAGTGGACAGAAAATGGGTGGAAGTTAACATGTTGCGTACTCAGGCTGATATGAACATCTTACTGGCCATGTCAGTCATACCTCAACAAAAATACTTGACCTGGTACTGGACTACCAACTTTACATTTGGATTAAGTGGTACAACGAGGCAGTTCATTATGATGAAGAATAATTGGTTTCATCTGTCGGTATTGGCATGCATCGGGTGTTGCACGTTGCCATTTATTATCGGTGCTGCTAGTGGAATCGCTGTCATCAGCAAAGATGCATGGATATGTGGAGGGGTGTTACTAGGAAGTATGATCTGGTTGATAACGCGGTATCGACGCACCCGTAAAATTAATGGTAGCTGTGCAACAGATTGCAATTGCAAACCACATCAAGACTGACATAGCTTGAACAACTCCTCACCCTTGACGCGATACACTGTCCATTCGCTTAAAGGACGTGCGCCCATCTTTTCGTAGAAGTCGATGGCACGCTTATTCCAGTTTAATACCGACCATTCATAGCGCCCACAATTGCGCTTCACGGCCAACTGACCTATTGCCTTAAGCAACGCAGTGCCCACGCCTTGCGCACGAAAATGATCGCGCACATATAGATCCTCCAGATAAATACCTGGCTTGGTAAGAAACGTAGAGTAATTATGAAAAAACAGCGCAAACCCTGCCGGTCGCTCCGCTACAAACGCGAGCAATACTTCTGCGTAGGGACGCGCACCAAACAAATGAACTGATAACTCAGTTTCAGTGGCCGTGACTTCATCACGCATATGTTCGAATTCCGCCAACTCGTGAATCAATTGCAGTATCAATGGCACATCGTCTGGTTTGGCGGCACGCAATTGCAACTCGGAAGTACTCATCTATAGCTCACTCGAACAATAACTGCAAAACTGATGGCTTGAGAACTTACGCCGTCATTCCCATAATTTCCAGCACTATCGCGCATGCAACACGTGCATCTGGATGATCGGCACGTTAAGCTCTTACCTTCATGATAAAACCTGATGATGTTCACACCGTAGCGTTCCAGGCTCGCGATATGCAACCGGGCGAACGTCAAGCATTTGTGAAGCAGCAATGTCATGATGACGTTACGCTTATTTCACAGGTATATCGGTTAATAAAAACGGAAATTTGTAAGCCTGTTGCTGATCAGCAGCTTAGCGACACTGACAACAAGGACAATGTCGGTGACGACTGGCAACCAGCCATACCCATCATCGGTACACGAATTGGCCCGTATCAGCTTACGCGGCTGCTCGGTGTGGGAGGCATGGGCGCGGTTTTTTTGGCGGAGCGTATCGACTCGGAATTTCACCAGCAAGTCGCTATCAAGCTAGTGCATAGCACTTTAATGTCGATGAATATTGCCGCGCGTTTGCGCGCCGAGCGCCAAATTCTCGCGTCACTGCAACATCCTAATATTGCAATGTTGCTCGATGGTGGCACCGTTGCCGATGGCACTCCTTACTTAGTGATGGAATATATAGATGGCTTAAGTGTTGATGTGTACTGCGATCGTCATCAATTGACCATTGAGCAACGGCTGCGGTTATTTCTTAAAATATGTTCTGCGGTGCAATGTGCGCATCAAAATTTGATTGTGCATCGAGATTTGAAACCCACCAATATTCTTGTCAACAACGAAGGTCAACCCAAGCTGCTTGACTTTGGCATTGCCAAATTGCTTGATACAACATTGCAGCAACGTCACAACAATCTGACGCATCATGACATGCGCATGCTAACGCCGGCGCACGCCAGTCCTGAACAAATTCTTGGCGAGACAATTACCACTAGCAGCGATATTTATGTGTTGGGTGTGCTGTTATACGAATTGTTGTGTGGTTGTCGGCCATTTATTTTTCCAAAGCAATATCGATTGATTGATCTTGAACAGATCATTTGTTGCGCCAAGCCACTTGCTCCCAGTGTCATGCTCAATCACGTTGAGCATGAGTCATCTGATTTTGTTCAAGATATAGCCAGATGCCGAAGCATGTCGACTACCAGACTAAAGCGCGTTCTGAAAGGTGATATCGACA
>JAICKZ010000286.1 GCA_025927665.1 Steroidobacteraceae bacterium
AAGACAAAGATTAAAAGATATTTTTGATTACGATTTTACGTTGGAATGTTATTTACCTGCACATAAAAGAAAGTTCGGCTATTTCTGTTTGCCAGTTTTATTTGAAAATAAATTTGTCGGAAAATTTGATTCGAAAGCCGATCGGGCTACGAGTACTTTTTATGTGAAAAGTCTTTATCTGGAAAGTCAACCCAAAAGCAAGGATGAATTCCTGGTTGCATTTGCTACTACATTGAAAATGTTTGCTGAGTTTAATGGATGCGATAAAATCATTGTAGAAAAGACGTTCCCGGTAAAAATTAAATCAGAGCTGAAGAAATTTTTAAAATAGGCTCGTACATCTTGATCATAGCCGAATGAACCACGATCCTGTGGAGTCGGTCACAATAGTGACCGACTTTACTCAAGCGGCAATCTTATCAACCGATGTGTGTTGCAGGAAGTTATTCCATACCGTTTGCAGAATTCAATTGAAATCATGTATGCAATGGATGGCAAGATTGCTTTCGTTTAAGTAGAATGGACGATGAGTTCAAATCAATGACCAAACGTCGCGCACATTTTCATTCACTTTGGTTGCTGCCCATTCTGGTGCTGCGCGGCTTGATGCCTGCTGGCACGATGCTGGATGTCAGTAACGGCAGCCCGTCGGTGGTGATGTGCAGTGGTGGATTTTTCACGGTATCTACCGGTTCCCACCACAATGATTCAACCACACAACACAATGCAGAACATTATTCAGTCTGCCCGTTCGCAATGGCGTTGGGTGCGGCCACACCTGTTAATATCGTTTCTCTAGTAAATTTCGCGACATTTATCGTCACCGATAATGTTGTTACTGTTGCGAGCCATAACTCTCTATCTGGTCCCATACGGACACATCTGTCCCGCGCTCCTCCCGCGCTGTCATAACTCCTGCGTTTTGATTGAACACGAATGTGCACGCTTACGTGCATATGAAGTGTCGGTGCGTATGCAACTGATTGCGGATGCCATCTTCAATTCGTGTTCATGTCTTGCCGTGCACTTGCTGCAATGAGTTGTAGCCAGCGCCGGTGATTGATCTGGAGCTTTGATCATGAACTTGAGTTATAGGCGTAATGTTATTACGTTGATTATGGTGTGCATGCCGATGTATGTGTTGGCGAATACATTATCTAGCGATGGAACCAGCATGGATGAAGCCAGCATGGATGAAATGATCGTGACGGCGACTCGCAATGCACGTACCTTGAATGAGATACCAGTCAGTGCCAGCGTGCTCAATGCCACCGATATCGCTGATACACCGACACAATCGTTGGATGATGTTTTAAGACATGTGGCTGGTGTCAATTTGCCAATTCAGACCGGCACGCAAGCACATCCCACTGCAGATAACATCTCCATGCGTGGATTGGGCGGCATTCACGCGTTGGTGCTACTGGATGGTGTGCCAGTGAATGATCCGTTCTTCGGCTATGTACAATGGGGACGCATTCCACTTGAGACGATTGATCGTGTTGAAGTGGTACGTGGCGGCGGCAGTCCGTTATGGGGTAACTTCGCAATGGGTGGTGTCATCAACATCATTACGCGCACACCTGAAAATGATGAAGCGATTGCAAGTGTGGGTGCAGGTGGGTTCGGTACCTATCGTTCCAGTGTGTATGGTTCATATGGTATTACCACTTCACAACGCATCAACGTCGCCGGTGAAGTGAATGGTACGGATGGTTTCATGGCGGTGCCTGACTATGCACGCCGTGCCTTTGATACGCCCACCAGTTTTGCTGCACGTAATTTTGAAGTGCGTGATCGTTGGCAAGCGGCGAATAATTTACTGGTGGATATGCGTTACAACTATCACACCAATAATCAGCAGCTTGGTACCCTGCTCAGCACCAATCATCAAGACATGTCGAGTTACCAGATTGGTGTAACACGATCTTTCGGTGAGCATGCGTCGCTGGCTGCGACCGCGTTCCATTCGCAAAGTACTTTCGTCACCAGCAATCCTATCGTCACGGATTTATCATTGCCGCTAAGTGAACAAACCGAACACAGCGACAATATTCATACCACGCCCTTTCATAACACCGGTGGATCGTTGACATGGTCACAGGATTTTCAAAGTTTCATTCGCAATTTTATAATTGGCGTGGACGCCAATGATGTAACAGGTTCGGACTCCGCCAACATTCTTGATCAAACTGGCACAAATATGATTCGCACAGATGTTGGTCGAGGCGAGCAATTGTTCATGGGTGGATTCGCGCAAGTCTCCATCGTGCCCATGCCAAAATTGGAAGTATTGGCCAGCGGTCGCGTCCAATATTTTGCCGTGCGTAATGGCTTCGATGGCAATCCGGGTGGAATAGGCAATGAGCCCAATCAAAGCGTGACAAAATTTGATCCACGTCTGAGTGCGCGTTATTCGTTGAACAAGTGGTTTGCTTTGCGCGGTGCATATTATCAAGCGTTTCGTGCACCCACTCTCGATAACCTTTATCGTGGATTTGCTTCCAATGGGGGCATCTATTATCCCAACTCAAATCTGAAACCCGAAACACTAGAGGGCGGTGAAGTGGGCATCGATTTCACCACTGAAAATGTACGTACACAGTTAACGTACTATCACACACACATTAATAATCTTATCACCACGGCATCATTGGACAATTCGCAATTGCCTGCTGGCTTCTTTTATGGGGGACGATTGGTGAATGCTTCTTCTGCATTGGCCAAAGGCATTGAAGCTGAGATCAATTGGAAGATAACTCATAATCTGTCGACTTCATTGAACTACACTTGGGCAGAATCGCTATACACTGCCAACCCACGAGACATTGCCAGTATCGGCCAACAATTAACTGATGTACCCCGTTCATTGGTATCGGTTGCATTGAGTTATCAAGATGACAGCGGTTGGCGCATCGCGGCTGATACTCGCTATATTTCCGCTACATCCTGGACCAATGCTGATCACACTGATCCCGGTTTTCCTTATCAAGCTTCCGCCGATCCACACTACGTTATTGATCTCTCAGCAATGATTCCTGTCAAAGATCACATAGAGTTGAATATGCAAGTGCAAAACCTTCTTGATCGTCGTTACATTGTGAATCCAGGTCCTTACAATCCGCCACAATATGGCACTCCGTTTGAAGCGTATATCGGCATTCGCATCCATATGGAGTAATCGTCATGACTGCAACACATAAATCATTTGCATCGCTTTATCAAACCATTTGGCGCTGGCATTTTTATGCGGGCCTATTGGTACTGCCTTTTTTGGTGATGATGGCCATCACGGGTGGATTGTACTTGTTCAAACCCGAGCTGGATCATTGGATGTATCGTTCCGTGCAAGACGTACCTGCGCGTCAGGGCGCAACGTTATCGTTGGATAAAGTGATTGAAGAAGTGGAATCAACACAGCAAGGTCGTGTGTTGCAGTTGACACCATCGACTACACCTACACAGGCCGTGCGATTGCTAGTACGTGTGTCGAATGGCGAAGTCAGAACCGTGTTCGCTAATCCTTATGATGGCAATGTCACCGGTTCCACTGCTTATGGCGGTATCATGCAAACGCTGCGCAAGATACACAGTTTGCAGAAGTTTGGTTTTTGGGCGAGCTCGTTGATTGAAATCACTGCAGGATGGACCATTGTCTTAGTCGGCACGGGTATCTTTCTGTGGTGGCCACGTAATAAGAAATTGCAAGGCGTACTCATTATCAGACGCGGACGCACTTCAAGAGTCTTTTGGCGTGACTTGCATGCGGTAACAGGTGCGTTCGCTTGCGCTGTCATTTTGTTTCTTGCGGTCACCGGCATGCCGTGGTCCATGTTTTGGGGCAATCATGTGCAGGATTGGGCAACGCAGGCGCATTTGAATCAGCCCACACCACCCGCTGCAGTGAC
>JAICKZ010000278.1 GCA_025927665.1 Steroidobacteraceae bacterium
ACCGCGCAGCAAGTTCATAGGCACGATCGCATTCTCGCCAATGGCGCCGCCCTGTAAAAACAATACTTTGTAATTAGCGGGAATTGCTAACAACTCGCGCAAGTCGGCTTCGGCCTGTGCGTGGATGGAGATAAATTCTTTGCCACGATGGCTCATTTCCATCACCGACATGCCACTGCCGCGCCAGTCCAACATTTCTTCTTGGGCTTGCTTTAAAACATCCAAGGGCAACACGGCCGGGCCAGCACTAAAATTAAACGCACGCTTCATTGCAAAGTTACCTGCTGGATTGTAAATGGGAGTAGCACAGTTTACGGCATTCCTGTTCCGCTTTCAGCATAAGTTGAGAATATAGAAATTCGCTTTTTCGCCCTCTACTCATCCGCGATTTCAAGTGCTGCTACAACGTAATTCAAAATAGTCATCGTCCAGCTTACGCAACCGCTCATGAAGTTTTTCATCTTGACGCGCACTAAAACCGGCACGCATGCGGTCATTCAACGCTTCTTTGGATTTGCGAATTTTTGCGCAGCGCTGTTGACGCGTGTTCACGGCATCTGCACCACGTTGCGAATGAATATGTTTTGGCTGCGGCGGCTTTGCATCGACTGAATGGGTATTGACTAAGCGGCTGTCGACTTTATCCATTCGGTTAACCACCACTACATCACGATCAACAGCATTGTCACCGCATACATGATCGCTGAACACATGCTGACCATTCACGATACATTCGTATATATGAATGGCTGTATCGGCATACGTCAAATGAGAACCCACATACATGCTTACACATAACACGAATGCATATACTTTTACTTTCATCATCCTTGACCCCTATGAACTCAACTTTGTATAGACAAGTTGTAACCGCCACATGATGGATTACACGAACCGCTAACCACCCTACTTTAGCAATTTCCGCAATCCTGATTCATCGATTACCTTCACGCCCAACTCTTGGGCCTTTTGCAACTTGGAACCCGCTTCTTCACCTGCAACCACAAAATCAGTTTTCTTCGATACCGAACCACTTACTTTGCCACCCGCCGCCTCGATCAACTCCTTGGCCTGATCGCGTGACAGAGTTGGTAACGAACCCGTTAACACCAATGTCTTGCCCACAAGTGGTTTGGATGAATCATCATTGGCCGCGCCAGTATGCTCCTGCCATTGCACGCCAGCAGCGCGTAATTTGTCGACAATTTCGCAGTTATGCGGTTGTTGAAAAAACATATGAATGCTTTTTGCAACCACGGGGCCAACATCATTTACGACAAGCAGTTGTGCTTCGTTGGCCTGCAGCAATGCAGTCAATGATCCAAAATGTTTGGCGAGATCTTTGGCAGTGGCTTCACCGACGTGACGAATACCCAATGAATAAATGAATCGCGCCAACGTGGTGTGTTTACTTTTGGTTAATCCATCCAATAAATTCTGCGCACTTTTCTCACCCATGCGTTCCAATGCTGTTAACTGTGACAAGTCAAGTTGATACAAATCCGCCAAGGTCTTGACCGATCCACCATCCACCAGTTGATCGACTAACTTATCGCCCAAACCTTCAACGTCCATGGCGCGACGACCAGCGAAATGCAAGATCGCTTGCTTGCGTTGTGCTGCACAATACAGACCACCTGTACATCGCCAATCGGCTTCGCCTGCTTCACGTGCAATGGCACTGTTACAAACCGGGCATTTGCCATTGAGTTTTTTATAAAGATCGAACGCTTCGCCAACATTTGATGGCCGACGTTCCATCACCACACTCACTACTTCGGGAATCACATCTCCGGCACGACGCACGATAATCGTATCGCCAACACGCACATCCTTGCGACGCGCCTCATCCTCATTGTGCAGTGTTGCATTGCTAACGGTGGTGCCACCGACAAACACCGGTTCCAGTTTTGCAACCGGTGTGAGTTTGCCAGTACGACCCACTTGTATATCGATATCCAACAAGCGAGTCATTTGCTCCTGTGCTGGATATTTATGCGCCACTGCCCAACGAGGTTCACGCGAGACAAAACCCAATCGCTTCTGCAGTGCCAGTGAATTAACTTTATAAACCACGCCGTCAATATCAAAGGGTAAGCTATCACGCTGCGTACCGATGTCGCGATAATATTCGATCAAACCTTGAGCGCCTTGAACAACGGCGCGTTGTTTTGCAACCGGAAGCCCCATTGTTTCAAACTGATTCAACATAGCGCTGTGTTTTGCAGGCATCGACCAACCTTGTACATCGCCGACACCATAAGCAAAAAAACTCAACGGCTTTTTTGCCGCGACAGCAGGATCAAGTTGACGCACCGCACCTGCCGCAGTATTGCGTGGATTGACGAAGGTCTTTTCATTCTTCGCGCCGCTGGCAATTAATGCACGCTGCGATTCATTGAGACGTTCAAAATCATCGCGACGCATATACACTTCGCCGCGTACTTCAAGCACGGCTGCATCCACATTCAATAACCGCAAGGGGATCTGCTTGATGGTGCGAATGTTCTGTGTAACATCCTCACCGGTTTCGCCATCACCTCGCGTCGCGGCTTGTACCAAGATGCCATGCTCGTAACGCAGATTGATTGCGAGTCCATCGAACTTAAGTTCGCATGCGTATTCAACGGGCGGTGCATCTGTATCGAGTTCTAACTCACGACGCACACGAGCATCGAAATTTTCCGCGCCAGCGGCTTCGGTATCGGTTTCAGTACGAATGGATAACATTGGCACCGTATGACGCACTGGCTTAAACCCTTCCAGCAAAGCGCCAATAACGCGTTGGGTGGGTGAATCCGCAGTACGTAGTTCTGGATGTACCGCTTCGATGCTTTGCAACTCTTGAAATAATTTGTCGTATTCGGCGTCAGGAATCTCTGGCTGATCGAGCACATAGTAAAGATGCGCATGGCGATTGAGCACTTCACGTAATTGTTTTGCACGTGCCGCTGCAGTGGACATATTGATTATGCCTGCGACAACTGTTCAAGATTCATCATTTTTTCGCGCAATCTTTCGATGCCGGATTCCAACAACGTCACACCAGCCTCATCTTGAATCACCCCGCTGGTCAGTCGTGACAAGCGTTGAGCACAGGACAGCATTTGCTCGAAACCCGTAGTGGCTGTTACGGATCCGGGGAGTTGCATGAACAACGTGACGCCAGCGTATTGCTGTTCAATCATCTTTGCCAAGTCAAAAGTCCCAGGCTCTGTCATGCTCGCCACACTGAATATCGCTTCGGCATTGTGTAGGCGATGGAAAATATTAAATTCGCCATGCTGCAAATTTTCAGCTTGAAACATGGCAAGTAATTGTTCGCCTGATACACGTTCACTCATTGCTAAACGCAGGGCAATTATTTTTGGTGGTGCCGGAATGATACTGTCAGCGGCGGCATGATGATTGTCAGTGGATTGATTGATCACTTCAACCGGCAATTCCGACATCCTATCTACTTCCATTGGCATCGTCCTATCCGGATCTTGCATGGACAATACTGGCACACGCATAGTTGTCGCGTTAACCCGTTCCACTTTATGAAATGTTGACTGCGGCTCTTCACTTGTTGTAGGAGGATCAATATATACCGAAGGCAGTGATAACGATTCTTCATCCGTTTCGTGAACAGTAATCACGTCGTTGCGTTCGCGTCGTCCTCCGCTACGTCGCAAATAGCTGGGCTCATCGAATTCATCTTCATCAATGGATAATGAAGTCGTCGCATCAAAAGTCATTGGTTTGCGAGCATCGACTTCATCATCTATCACTCCATGATTGCCTACACCATCACGACGTCGCCCCAGCAAGTAGATCAACGCCAGGATCAGCGCTCCTACAGCCAGTATGATTAATCGCAGTTGTGTACTGAGTGTCATATTCATCTCAGTGAATTTTCTGAACTACATCGCTGCCAGTCGCAAAGCCTCGTCGGTATCCACAGCCACGAGCCGCGATACGCCCGCTTCATGCATGGTAACGCCCATTAGTTGATCAGCCAATTCCATGGTCACCTTGTTGTGGGTAATGAAAATAAATTGAACGTTCTGCGCCATCTCACGCACTGTGTCGCAGAAACGAACGTTGTTATTATCATCCAGTGGCGCGTCCA
>JAICKZ010000081.1 GCA_025927665.1 Steroidobacteraceae bacterium
ATGCTTGCCATTAAATGACGAATCAAATGCATTGCGTGCGCGCATGACATTTATCAGGCAGCATGATGCTAGAGCAACACAACCTTGGCCCGATGTTAGCGACGATTTCTTGTTGGATCATCTGGACGAATGGTTATTGCCTTGGCTGAATAATATTTCAAGGCGTTCGCAATTATCGCGTTTGAATATGCAACAAATATTGCTTGGCATGTTGGATTGGAATCAACAAACACGTTTGAATGAAATTGCGCCTACCCACATTACGGTACCCAGCGGTTCAAACATTGCCATCGATTACAGTGGTAGCGTGCCGACATTATCGGTCAGATTGCAGGAGGTCTTTGGCATGACCGAAACGCCACGTGCAGGCAATGTTCCAATGTTGATGGAATTGTTATCACCGGCGCGACGACCCGTTCAGGTTACACAAGATCTCGCCAGCTTCTGGGCGCGCGGCTACCATGACGTGAAAAAAGATTTGAAAGGTCGTTATCCAAAACATTATTGGCCTGACGATCCTTTGCAAGCACAAGCCACAGCACGTGCTAAGCCGCGTGGAACTTGATTGTACATAGTTACATAGAGGTCCGTTTGGGTCTATGATTCAACAACATCACGGTAATTAATTGGAGCGTATGTGACTATTCTCAAACAACAACTTATTACACTGCATGAGCATCTAGTCAACGCGCAAAGTGCTGATGCGGAGACGCGACAGTTATTACTGATTTTGCTGGCAGATATTTCGCGTCTATTGCATGCAGAAGTCGTGCATACAGAGGTGGCTGAAGTGAATACGCCCGCGCCGGCTGAAGCGTTGGAAACGTTGGCGGCCAGATTTGACGTTGATCATCCTGCGTTGAGCAATGCGTTACGGCAATTGGTGGACGCCCTTTCCAAGGCCGGCATTTGAGCTTTAATGTTGTGAGTTACTGATGATCAGCAACGATTGAGAAATTCATGAACTACGATGCCAATAACATTTTTGCAAAAATACTACGCGGTGAAATTCCTGCCTGCAAGGTGTACGAAGATCAGCACACACTCGCATTGATGGATGTAACGCCCCAATCCGATGGACATGTGTTGGTGATTCCAAAAGTCGCGGCCAGTAACTTATTCGAAATTGCAGCCGATGCATTAGGTCGATTGATCGTCACTACACAACTTATTTCTCGTGCCGCGAAGACCGCGTTCAATGCAGATGGCATCACGCTTATGCAGTTTAACGGCGCTGCTGCCGGACAAACTGTTTTTCATTTGCACTTTCATGTAATTCCACGATATCAAGGCAAAGAGCTGCGTGTGCATGCTCGCGAAATGGCCGATATAAAAATTTTGACGGCGCAGGCGGAAAAACTCAAGCAGGCTTTGTCCAATTCCATCTGAATGGATGTGCAAATTGCATCTCGGACGTGACATGGCATTCCGTTTGAGCGCTATCAGAGGTACACTTCAGCCGCTTTATGCTGGTACTGGCGCTTACTATTTGGACTGATTGCGCCAAGTATAGTGACATCAAATTCATTGGCAACTGAGCGACAGCTAATCATCACCGCTATACAAAACATATTTATGAGCAGCGAAAAAATCCATCCGGTTAACGAATCGTTTGCGGCGAAGGCACGCGTTACGCGTGGCTTGTATCAGCAACAATATGCTGAGTCGGTTCGTCATCCCGAAGAATTCTGGCGTCAAATTGGTCAACGTATTACCTGGCAGCAACCTTACAGCAAGATCAAGGATGTCAGCTTCGACGAAAAAGATTTTCATATTCGTTGGTATTACGATGGCAAATTAAATGTTGCCGCCAATTGCCTCGATCGTCATCTTGAAAAACGCGGCAATAAAACTGCGATCATTTGGGAAGGCGATGATCCAACTCAATCAGAACATATTACCTATCGCGATTTGTACGAGCGCGTCTGTCAATGTGCCAATGCCTTATTGGAATTGGGCGTAAAGAAAGGAGATCGCGTTACTATCTATCTGCCGATGATTCCGGAAATTGCCGTTGTGATGTTGGCATGCACACGTATTGGTGCAATTCACTCAGTAGTGTTTGGTGGTTTCTCTCCTGACTCATTGGCAGGCCGTATTGTGGATTGCGATTCCAACATCGTGATCACCGCGGATGAAGGTGTTCGTGGTGGTAAACGCATTCCACTCAAAGCCAATGTTGATGCAGCACTGACTGTCAACGGTACCGAATGCGTCAAGCATGTGCTGGTGGTTAAGCGCACCGGTACTCATGTCACGATGTTTCCTAATCGCGATATTGACTATGCTGCGTTGGTGAACAAGCAAGCAAAGCAATGTGAGCCCGCGATGATGGACGCTGAAGATCCATTATTCATATTGTACACCTCGGGCTCCACTGGAAAACCTAAGGGTGTGTTACATACGACCGGTGGCTACCTGGTATTTGCAGCGTTTACACATGAACAAGTGTTCGATGTGCGTGAGGACGATGTGTATTGGTGTACTGCCGATTGTGGTTGGGTCACAGGACATAGCTATGTTGTGTATGGCCCACTTGCCAATGGCGCAACGACGTTGATGTTTGAGGGCGTACCGAATTTTCCCGATGTCAGCCGCTTTTGGAATGTTATCGATAAACATCAAGTGACATTGTTCTACACGGCACCTACTGCTATTCGCGCCTTAATGCGCGAAGGCGAAGTGCCGGTAAAGAAAGCTTCACGACAATCGCTGCGCTTGCTTGGTTCGGTGGGCGAGCCCATCAATCCCGAAGCATGGGAATGGTACTACCGTGTTGTCGGTGATGAGCGTTGTCCCATTGTTGATACTTGGTGGCAAACAGAAACTGGCGGCATTTTGATTACACCACTTGCCGGTGCAATTGATCTTAAACCCGGTTCCGCAACACTGCCATTCTTTGGTGTGCAACCTGCCATCGTTGATAATGATGGAAAAATTCTCGACGGTGTATGTGAAGGCAATCTGGTGTTGTTGGATAGTTGGCCTGGCCAAATGCGCACGGTGTATGGCGATCATCAGCGTTTCATTGATACTTACTTTAAATCATTTCCGGGTACTTACTTTACCGGTGATGGTGCGAAACGTGATGCAGATGGTTATTACTGGATCACTGGCCGTGTCGACGATGTATTGAATGTTGCTGGTCATCGATTAGGTACCGCAGAAGTAGAAAGCGCATTGGTTGCGCATGCCAAAGTAGCGGAAGCAGCGGTGGTTGGTTTTCCGCATGACATTAAAGGTCAGGGTATTTATGCCTATGTCACTTTAATTGCGGATGCAACACCAACAGATCAGTTGCGAACAGAGTTACGCGATTGGGTACGTAAACAAATTGGCCCGATTGCGACACCAGACTTTATTCAATGGGCGCCGGGATTACCCAAAACACGCTCTGGAAAAATCATGCGCCGCATTCTGCGCAAGATTGCTGCGAATGAACACGATCAATTGGGCGATATCTCAACACTTGCGGATCCTGGCGTCGTGGAGAATTTGGTGAAAGAGAGAATGAATAAGTGACGCTTATACTTTATTGATTCGTTGCCTACGTAGAGGAATACTAATGGCTCAATGCCATGGCATTTTGAACATCAAGTAAGTGCTTGAGACGTACTACCTCCTACTCTGAATCTTCTCCAACTCTGCAAGCATAGTTTTACCAATCACTTCAGCTCGCCAGCCAGTAACAAAGGCATCACGCTTGTTGAAAAATACCAATTGTTCAATATGGCGCCGTGGCATCAACAATTCAGGACTGATGGAATTATCTTCTGCAATCAAGCGCATCTTACGCATCAACTGCGAAACCTGACTTTGTTGTTGCGAAGTAGGTCGAAAATCATTGGCGGGTAATTCGCTTGCTGCGTTCGCCTGTGAGGTTGCAATCAATTGCAAAAATGTTTCACCTGATTTCTTCGCAATGCCTTCAGAAAGATCATGAATATGGGCCAATTCTTCCATGGACTTCGGTAATGATTCACTCATATGTCGTAATGATTCATCGCTGAGGATCCAGCCACGCGGTTTGTCTTTTTCAATCGCGCGGGCCTCGCGCCATTCGGCTAAGGCTTTTAATGCGACTCGTTGTTGCGGTTGTAGTTGTTGTGTGCCTTTTAGACGCTGCCATGCTTCTGCGGGCAAAGTTTGATACAAGGCTGGATCTTCAAGCAATGCGGTTTCTGCCTGCAACCAAGATAAACGATTCTGGTGTTGCAATTCATCGTGCAGTTTTTTATACAGTGGCCAAAGATAACGGACGTCATCTGCTGCATAGTTAAGTTGCTCATCCGACAGCGGACGTTGTGACCAATCTGTACGCGCCAAACCTTTAGTAAGTTGAATATGTAACTTTTGATTCAACAAATCACCGTAACCAATTTGCGCCGGTAATCCCAACAAGCCCGCCGCAATTTGTGTATCGAATAGCGGTGACGGAATGATGGGTTGAGATAGTAAGTTGTTTTTCTGCCAGGCTTGCGATAACACTTCCAAATCTTGTCGTGCCGCATGCAATACCTTCAACCGCTTGGAGTCATAGATAAAATCCAGAAGCGGTTTCAGTGTTGATAACGCCAGCACATCAACGACGACAACACCGGATTCGTTCGCCAGTTGGACGAGACACAGTTTGGCAAAATAGGTTTTTTCGCGCAAAAACTCGGTATCGACGGCCACGTAATCGGCAGAGGCCAGTAATGCCAATGCGTCGGTCAGGTATGAATCCTGAGTAACATGTAGAATATCTTTAGTTGATGTCGATGTTGTCATTTGGTCATTATAGTGATTCATAACCAACAAAGTTGCTTTCAAGATTGAAGGCCAGCGAAAGTTTAAAGACAAGAACTATGCATATTCATATCCTGGGTATTTGTGGCACTTTCATGGGCGGTATCGCAGCATTGGCGCGCGCTGCCGGTCATCGTGTAACGGGGTCGGATCAAAACGTATATCCACCAATGAGCGATCAATTGGCGGCCATGGGTATCGACCTGATTCAAGGATACGATCCCGATCAACTTAAACTTAAACCTGATGTTGTTGTCGTTGGCAATGTGATGAGTCGCGGCAACGCATTGATCGAAGCATTGTTGGAAAGCGAGCTTCGCTACACTTCAGGCCCCGAATGGCTGGCGCAATATGTTTTAACCGGACGACATGTACTCGCGGTTGCAGGTACGCATGGCAAGACCACGACGACCAGCATGTTGATGTGGATACTGGAACATAGTGATCGTGAGCCGGGATTTCTAGTGGGTGGTGTGCCCGCGAATTTTAATGTTACTGCACGACTGGGCAAAGGAACCTGCTTTGTGGTTGAAGCCGATGAATATGACACGGCATTTTTTGATAAGCGCGCCAAGTTTGTTCACTATCGTCCACGTACTGCAATTCTCAATAATCTTGAGCACGATCATGCGGATATTTATCCTGACGTCGTTGCCATTCAAAAGCAATTTCATTTGTTATTGCGCACCGTACCACGCAATGGAAGGTTGGTGGTGAATGCAGATGAAGCCAATCTGCAACAAGTCATTGATATGGGTTGTTGGACACCTGTAGTTCGTTTTTCAACAACGGTGAAAGCTAACGCAACTCACGATGAATGGTCGGCAGAATTACTCAATCAACAGGACGGTTCGCATTTCATTATCAAGCAAGGTACGTATATTCATGGTGAAATACGATGGAGCATGTTGGGTAGGCACAATGTAGCCAATGCGCTGGCTGCCATTATTGCAGCGGAACATGTCGGCGTGAGTGTTACGGAGTCGATTGCCGCACTCAATATATTTGCAGGGGTCAAACGCCGCATGGAAATTCGCGGTGTCGTGAATGAGATCACAGTATACGATGATTTTGCACATCATCCCACTGCCATTGAAACCACTATGCAGGGATTACGACGCAAGGTCGGTAACGCACGTATCATTGCCGTATTGGAACCGCGTTCCAATACCATGAAGTTGGGTACACATCGCGAACCTTTGAAACATTCTTTGCACGATGCGCAACAGGTTTGGTTGTATCAAGGCGCTGATGTGAAATGGGATGTGGCTTCACTTGCAACTGAACTGGGATCACGTGCATGTGCCCATACAAACATCGACACGATGGTAGATGGATTAGCGGCTGAGCTGAGAAGCGGTGATCACGTGTTGATCATGTCCAATGGTGGGTTTGGTGGCATTCATTCAAAACTATTGGCAAAGCTTCAGGCCCTGCCCACGTCTTGATCCAGCGGCGTATGAAAGTAATCGCTTTCAGTGGTGAAATGCTCGATCAATTTACGTAGTTCCGCCATGCGTGTTGCTGATGTACTTAATGCGATGCAGTCTTCGCACAATGGATCACCGCAGGGTTGACGTGAATAGAGCCAGAACTGAATGGCACCCGCGAGCATGCCATCAGCAACATCCCACACATCAGCGTCGCTTTCATCCTCGCTGGCGATGGTGTTACCTACATCCACAGTGCGTGCATAGGCATCTTGAAAGGTTACTTCGGGATTTTGCATACGGTTGCTCGGTGCTGGAGCGATTAACAAGGCATGCATTGTAGCCGCAACTTGCAACCACCGTCAGAGAGTTGCAAAAAACTGGTACAGTCGTGCGATACTTGTACCCATCCCGATTCTTTTCATATTGTTATGCGAGGCGAATATGTCGCAAAGTGCTGCTGATATGCAAATGGACGTTACCAGTTTGTATCGTGAAGAAACCTACACCGATCGCAAGTTGGGAGTGATCCGTCGCATGACGCCTGTTACCGCCACCGGTGAAGTGGATACATCGCGTCCAGTTTTGTATTTAGGACAGGCCGAAATCATGAGCAGTATGGGCCCGGTGCCGATCAATTTTGAAATTCCAGCTGCGTCATTAGCGGAAGCGGTTAGCGGATTCGCCGCCGCTGCTCAGCAGGGGATTGAACACACGATGCAACAGATAAATGAAATGCGCAGACAACAAGCTTCACAATTGGTGGTGGCGCCGGGTATGTCAGGATTGAAAGAAGGGCCACGTGGCGGCGGCAAGATTCAAATACCGTAACCAGCTTGACATGAATTGATGCGATTGACAGCGCGAAGGTTTTGTATTGACGCTAAAGCATGAGAGATGATGAATTCTGGTTGGCTTGCGCCACGATTACTTCTTGATGCCGAGATCAACAACACCCTGTTCACTGAAGGGAATGGTTCGCATCAAGCCCTTGCTCAAGTGAACTTTGCCGACATAATTGTATTGAACTTTGTTGCCATCACGATCATTCAGTTTGCCAAGTAGCCGCATCAAGCTGCTGGTAAAATGCGTGTTGATGACCGTATCGAAATCAGATTCGCCCAGCGCCGGTATGACAAATGGCTGTTCAGTATTACCGTCTGCAAAACTGTCGCCTTGCAAGAAAAGTTCATACTCAATATTTTTTACGGACAATGCCAAGGTATTGGGATTGTTGATATGAATATGAACGCGAAAGCGTTGACTAAATACATCCGCCGAAACCATGTCAACGCTCACGATGGAAATCTTTGGCGGTTGTAAGTGTGAACTTACGGCGCATCCTGATAGTGTCAGCAACTCAATTAATACCAAAGCAGTTAATGAAATAACCAGGCGCAACTTCATTTGGTGAATCCCCGTTTGTTGTTGCGAGCCATGGTAGCAGTAGCCCATTGAATATGCCATGTGGACGCTGGCCGCTTAACTTACTTGGTAATAAGTATTGCCAAAGCTAAACAGTTTTTCATTCAAGATAGTTGTGTGTAAGCGTATTGGGCATACAATCTGATCACCCATAACGACACAAAAATTTTATGCGTATATACGGCGTTCTGTTGATAATAATGTTGTTAAGTCCTAACTTGCATGCGGAATCGCAACAAGATTCTGTATCTGGGACAAGTACGCAAACGGCCAATGCCGCGGCGGTCAATCCACAATTTCACATTACAGAAGTGGACGAAGCATGGCGCAAAAATTTACCTCGCGATGCAGGTGCCGCAACGCAGGCCTATTTGGATCGCTTGCCAGCAGATGTCATTGCGCGATCTAACGCTTATTTTGAAGGTGATTACTGGTTACAGTTATGGAATTTTTTATTGGGCCTGTTGATATCAATTATCTTATTGAGCGGCAAACGTTCCGCACGTGTACGCGACTGGGCGCAACGTGTTGGTCGCAAGGCATTTTTTCGTGACGCTATTTTTGGCGCCTTTTACGCCATCAGCAGTTGGGTTATTGCCTTGCCTTTGTTGGTGTATCAAGGTTATTTCCGTGAACATGCTTATGGTATGGCGACGCAAACCTTGGCTGCTTGGTTTAATGAGCAAGTAATCGGCTTGATCATCAGCATTTTAGTGATGGCCATCGCGGCGGGTGTGCTCTATGCAGTCATCCGTCGCGCTGGTACACGTTGGTGGTTATGGGGCACCGGGGCTGCTGTCGTATTTATACTGTTGGAGTTTTTGGTTTCACCTATCTGGATCGATCCATTATTTAACACTTACAAACCACTGAGTGACGGGCCCGTAAAAGCGGCGGTGCTTAGTATGGCCAAGGCTGATGGTGTGCCCGTGAATAATGTGTATTGGTACGATGCTTCGCGTCAGACCACCAAAGTCAGTGCCAATGTCTCTGGCATTTTTGGCTCCGCTGCCGTTCGTCTTAACGACAATTTACTGAATCATGCGTCATTGCCGGAGATTCGCGCGGTAATGGGACATGAATTGGGGCATTACGTGATGCACCATGTCTACGTTAGCATTCTGGAATTTGGGTTGCTCGTCATGGTCGGGTTTATGTTTGCCCAATGGGCCATGGAGAAATCATTAAAACGATTATCAGCGCGTTTTGATTTACAAGGTGTCAGTGATGTTGCCACCCTGCCATTACTTGCCGCCATTTTTTCTATCTTCATGTTTTTTTCCACGCCGATTGCCAACACGCTAATACGCATACAGGAAATTGAAGCAGATCGTTTTGGATTTAATCTGGCACGCGAGCCACATGGCGCTGCAGAGGCGTATTTAAAACTGACCGAGTATCGCAAGCCTGATCCAGGACCGATTGAAGAGTTTGTTTTTTTCGATCATCCAAGCACGCGCTTTCGTATTCATGCCGCCATGCAATGGCGCGAGGCGATGGGTACACCGTGACAAATAAGTTCTAGGTTAATAACTATTGCGGCTTGCAGGCATTAGTCACAGCCAGTACGCTTGTACTTGGTGTTCATCATTATTTCGCGGACTTCATAATGAAAGCTCTTTCGCTTAAAGGCCTGACCAAAACATATAAGAATGGAGTGCAGGCATTAAAAGGTATTGATTTAGATGTGGAAGAGGGTGATTTCTTTGCATTGCTTGGTCCCAATGGAGCAGGCAAGACCACCGCGATTGGCATTGTCATGTCGCTGGTCAACAAGAGCGGAGGTAAGGTACATGTGTTTGATCATGACATTGACACCGAACTTGCTGCGGCCAAAGCTTGCATCGGTCTGGTGCCGCAAGAAGTAAATTTCAACATGTTCGAAACTGTCAGCACCATTCTGCTGAATCAAGCGGGTTTTTACGGTATGCCGCGACATGTGGCGCATGATCGATTGGAAAAATATTTGCACAAATTGCAATTATGGGAAAAACGCAATGCGGTTGCGCGCGGTTTGTCCGGTGGTATGAAAAGGCGATTAATGATCGTACGCGCGCTATTGCATGAACCACGTTTGTTGATTCTCGATGAACCTACTGCCGGTGTGGATATTGAAGTGCGCCGCTCAATGTGGGAGTTCATTCGCGAAGTGAATGCTGCCGGTACCACTATTATTCTCACTACTCATTACCTTGAAGAAGCCGAAACGTTGTGCCGCAACGTCGCCATCATCAATCAAGGTCGAATCATCGAGAATGAGCGCATGGGTACTTTGTTGCGCAAACTCAATGTTGAAACTTTCATCTTGAATCTGCGTAATCCAATCGTTACCGCGCCGGTCATGATTGATCACAAGATAACGTTGGCGGATGATCATACGTTGGAAGTGGAAATCTCACGTGAACAAAGCATTAACAATGTATTCGCCCACTTGACTGCTAACGGTGTCGAGGTGATGTCGATGCGTAACAAGGCCAACCGACTGGAAGAACTATTCCTTGACATGGTCGAACGTGGCAACAATACCAACAAGCAGGCAGTTTGAATTATGAGCACGACAAAAATATCACGCTTGGCTCCAAACTTGGTTGGCTTCCAAACCATTATCCGCCGTGAATACAATCGCATCATGCGTATCTGGGGTCAGACGTTGGTGCCACCGGCGATCACCGCAACATTGTATTTTGTCATCTTCGGCAATCTAATCGGTCGTCGTGTTGGCGATATGAGCGGTTACACCTACATGCAGTACATCGCGCCCGGTTTGATCATGATGACGGTGATCACCAATAGTTATGGCAATGTGGTCTCATCTTTCTTTGGCGCCAAGTTCGGCAAGCATATTGAAGAATTGTTGGTCTCGCCCATGCCCAATTATCTTATTGTCATGGGTTACATGATGGGCGGCATTTTGCGTGGTTTACTGGTGGGTGCCGTGGTATCGGCCATTGCACTGGCCTTTACTCACTTGCATGTGGTGCATCCGTTCATTGTAATTTCTGCTGTCTTGTTGTCATCGATTGTGTTTGCGTTGGCAGGCATGGTCAATGCCATTTTCGCCAAGAACTTCGATCAAATTTCTTTTATTCCAACCTTTATCCTGACGCCACTGACTTATCTTGGTGGTGTGTTCTATACCATCACATTATTGCCAGAGTTTGCACAACGCTTGTCACATGCCAACCCTATTCTTTACATGGTCAGTGCATTTCGATTCGGTTTTCTGGGCGTCTCCGACGTTGATGTGAAGTTATCATTTATCATTATGATAACGGCAGTGGTCGCACTATTTAGCAGCTGCATTTGGTTGCTATACAAAGGCGTGGGACTTAGAGAGTAAGTGCATTTAGCGAAAACTTATCCAGTCCACTTCAACCGTATCCATTCCGGTTTGCGTAACGACAAGGTCGTGCACACCTTTTGGAATCTGCTTTGTCGCAGTACTTGTAATCTTCCAATCGGTTGCGTGATCAACTTTCACACGACCCAATAATGGCCCTGTTGATTTGTCGAGATGTACTTCAAGCGTGCCTCCATGTTTATGTGAGCCAAATGCCTTCGCACGCATCTTGATTGATTTTTGCTTGTCTTGTCCAAAATCGACTTTATTGAATTGCACCCAGGAGTGGGCTGCACTGAAAGTTGTTTTCCATCCTGCATTTGGATTGTTTTCGTCCAGGAATGAAACGGCCACACCTTCTGGACTCTTTGCACTGTAACGATCAAGCTGAATCTCACTGTTTGCAGCCACAAATCCTACACCTCGCAGTGTTGGTATTACCTTCTGAATTGTGCCATCGGCGTTGAAGAATAATTCGTCCGCCCTTATCGC
>JAICKZ010000343.1 GCA_025927665.1 Steroidobacteraceae bacterium
CCGGACAACAGTTGAACGCCACCGTCACGGCGATGGGCCGATTGCACACGCCGGATCAGTTTCGCAACATTGTTATTCGCAGTAATGAACGCGGTTCCATTTTGCGCTTAGGTGATGTGGCGCGTGTGGAATTGGGTTCAGCGGATTACGCCATCTCGGCAAAATATAATGGTCAACCTGCATCAGGCATGGGTATTACTTTAGCAACAGGTGCCAATGCTTTAAGCACGGTTGCCGGTGTCACAGACCTGCTTAACAAAATTCGACCGACATTGCCGCCGGGATTGAAAGCCATGATTCCCTACGACACCACACCTTTCATTCGCAAGTCGATCGAAGAAGTAGTGAAGACGTTACTGGAAGCCATTGCGTTAGTGTTTCTGGTGATGTTTCTGTTCTTGCAAAATTTGCGTGCCACGCTCATTCCAACCATCGCAGTACCAGTGGTACTGCTTGGTACGTTTGCAGTGCTGAATGTCGCAGGTTTTTCCGTCAACATGCTCACTATGTTTGCGGTGGTGCTTGCCATTGGATTATTAGTCGATGATGCCATTGTGGTGGTGGAGAATGTTGAACGCTTGATGAGTGAAGAAGGCATATCGCCTGTTGAAGCAACTCGTCGTTCAATGGATCAAATCACCAGTGCCTTGATAGGTATTGCCACGGTGCTGTCAGCGGTATTCATTCCGATGGCTTTTCTCTCGGGTTCAACCGGTGTCATCTATCGACAGTTCTCAGTGACAATTGTATCGGCGATGGTTTTATCGGTTATCGTTGCCATCGTATTAACGCCGGCCTTATGCGCCACGTTATTAAAACCCGTTGATAAAAGCCCGCATAAAACCCATCGATTTTTTGCCTGGTTCAATCGCAAATTCAATAGCGGTAATACGCGTTATCAAGGCATCGTCGCACGCATGCTTTCCAAGCCAGTGCGATCCATGGTGATCTACTTGGTATTGGCATCCATCATGGGATTGTTGTTTTTCCGTCTACCCACCGCTTTTCTTCCAGAGGAAGATCAGGGAATATTATTCACATTAGTGCAAACACCCGTTGGCGCGACTCAGTACCGTACCAGTAAAGTATTGGATCAAGTGCAGAATCATTTTTTGAATGATGAAAAGGACGCCGTTAAATCTATTTTTACTGTCTTGGGCTTTAGTTTCAGCGGTAGCGGACAAAATACGGGCTTCGGGTTTGTGTTGCTGAAAGACTGGGACGAACGCAACTCATCCAATCTCAGTGTCGGTGCGATTCAACGTCGTGCATACGGTGCGCTATCGAAAATCAAGGATGCCATGGCATTTGCATTTGCACCTCCTGCGGTGACTGAATTAGGCACCTCAGCTGGATTCAACTTTTATTTAAAAGACAGCGGCAATCAAGGTCATGAAGCATTGATCGCGGCGCGCAATCAATTTTTGTTCATGGCATCGAGTGACAAGCGATTGGCCAATGTACGACCCAACGGCCAGGAAGACACGCCACAATTTCATTTGGATATTGATTCGCAAAAAGCTACCTCATTGGGACTTTCGCTCACTGATGTCAACAACACGCTAAGCATCGCGTGGGGTGGGCGTTATATTGATGACTTTATAGATCGTGGTCGCGTGAAGCGAGTTATCGTACAAGCAGACGCGCCCTATCGAATGGCACCAGAAGATTTCAATCGTTGGTATGTTCGCAATCAACAAGGCGAGATGGTCTCGGCGGCATCCTTTACCAACTCGCACTGGGATTATGGCTCACCGCGACTGGAACGTTACAATGGCGTATCTGCTGTCAATATTAATGGCGAGGCTGCACCGGGAGTCAGTTCGGGTGAAGCGATGGCTGAAGTTGAAAAATTAGTTGCACAATTGCCCGCAGGTTTCAGTGTTGATTGGACTGGACAATCTTTCCAGGAACGTGCAGCAGGTGCGCAAACTCCGTTGTTATATTCACTGTCATTGATCATCGTATTTTTATGCTTGGCCGCGTTGTATGAAAGCTGGTCAATACCGGTAGCCATTCTATTGGCCGCGCCGCTTGGAATCATTGGCGCCATCATTGCAACTTCGTTGTTCGGCTTGCAGCGCGATATATATTTCCAAGTGGCCATGCTGACAACGATTGGCATTGCAAGTAAAAATGCCATTTTGATTGTTGAGTTC
>JAICKZ010000325.1 GCA_025927665.1 Steroidobacteraceae bacterium
AGTGCAACCGAAATCGATGGTTATCAGTCGGTATATGGTAAAACTTGTCGCACCTGTCACATTGCACGTGATAGTGGTGCTGCAACGCCACCCAGTATTGTGTTCAATAATTTGGCTGGTAATTTCGATGGACGTAGTTACGTAGTGTGCGGCAAGAATAATCGCGTGATGCCCAATGCCGTCATCACCTACAAAAACTTCTGGACCGATGCTTTGCGTGTCAGCAAGTTCGAAGCATTGATGAATCCAATCATTCCTCCCGGTACTTGTGCGAATGATTAAATAGAACTTACATTCAAACAACGGCTATCAACTTTGGCCCCGCGCGAGCGGGGCTTTTTTTCATCAACTCTCGTTGCAATGTCAGTTACATAGTTTTGAATCGTTCATTTGGTCTCAAAAAAAGATACTCTGCACACGCCGGTGAGTCGACATTCACTAGCGATTGCTCTAGTGATTGCTTATGGCATCTGGGGATACGTAGATAGCAACTGCACTGCCACTCTTGACGAAGACGTTTGCAGAGACGCCAGTGCCCATTGCTGTGTGATTACCGGTGGCGGTTCCAAGACCAGTTCCGACTGATCCCGTACTCTGGTCAGCGACGTCGCGTAGAACAATGCCATTAGCGCCCAGTGAAGCCGCTTCCTTCTTGAGACGATCAATCATTTTGTCCGTCTTTGCCTGGGGCGTGACCGCAATGCCGCCACGGCTTGAGCTATCAATCATCGCGATTTCTTCATACCGTTGGGGCGGCTGTAGATAGACTTGTACTTGATCTGGCGAGATCGGGCTTCTTGCATGGCCAACGAGTATGTGTGAGCTCGTGCTCATGCACGCCGTAAGCGCTCCTACGATCAATAGGCAGACGGGAACATAGAGAAGTCTGAGAAAGTGATTTTTACTGCGAATGTTCATCGAAACTGTCCTCAATTATGCCTCGGGCGTCGATGGCGGATGCGAGCAATATATCCGGCCAACCTTTAGCAAAACTTAAGATGCATTTCGTCATAATGTCTCCATACATCTCTTGATAAAGAGCTATGAATGGAAGTCTGAATTTGCAGGAATAATTGCGCTGTTCAATCGTTATGCCAAAGCCAAGCAGAGGCAACGCGCCAAGCGAACACAGCAGAAGCTTAAATCCTATCTGCATCGAGTGATTCGTAATATCGAACGCAAGGCGAGCAACTCAACTGAGTCCATTCACATGCTTACTTGACCTCACCAAACGCATTCATCAACAACAGTGTCATGTAGTAGCATCAAAATTTATTTCAATTGAAATCCGTTTCACTCGCAACAACGTGCACTGCAATTTTGAAGCAAGTATTTATCCAACCAGAGATACTCGTTGTTGATGCGTCGGTCGTGACGCAACCGGCCGCGCTGAAGCCGGTGCTGTGACATGATTGCGACTACCAATTTTCTTTAATTGATTTAAATTTGAATTCGCATTGATCTGCGCAGTTGGATCAAAATTACTATTGGTCGCTGCATTATTTTTTGCAGAAGCTCCATTGGGTGGTTGTAATGACTTCATACCCGCATGCAAACGCACCAGCAACTCTGCTTCGTGCCGTGACAACGCACAAGTGTTCATTAATTCTTCACACGAAGCGCCATTACGTGCCAAACGAGCGGCAACTTCATAACCACGTGGCGCGGCATTAGTCATGCTCTTGGTCTTAGTCTTTGGAGAATCAGCACTTGAGGTATTGCCAGGTCGTGAGCGAGATATTGGTCGCTCACTTTCATAGTTCTCACCGTAATTTTCGTGTCGCGCCTGTGGACGCTCAGAATAATTTTGTGATGTACCGCTATAGCGCTCATGATGAATAGCCTTAGATGCAGGCGCAGTGACCATCTGTCCTTGCAATTGCAACAGCTCGGCTCGCACCAAATCCAATTGTTCAAACATCCGTTGGGCATCACGATTCGTATCGCGACGCCATCTTGCAATCGCCCATCCAAGTGTGATTAATGCCAATAGCAATGCAATGCCACGTACGGCAATCATCATGAATTCAATGGACGGCGGTTTCATTGCTATGCTCCTGTGATGCACTTCACGATTAGCAGGCAAACAGGCCTGATGTTCGTCTAGTAAAATCAGCGCCATAAATCTGACGCTGAATAAATTCAAATCAACCCGGATAAGTAATAAGCAGAAACTGTGCCAGAGATGCAAAGCACAGGAGCAAACAAAGCCTATAGAAAGGCTTTGCGAATAAAAGGTTGATCCAGTTCCATCTTAGTAAATAGGGCAGATACTGTTTCTGACTCCGTTCATGGTAGTCCTGAGCTTAACGAAGAATCGAACCGTTAATCATTGAGTTGGAGCCTTCGAAATCTCAGGAGAAACGAAACTCAAGGTGAACGACATGATTGTCTGCCTGGTTAATAGAACACAACATTAACTCTGCATAGGCTTGGGCAGTAGTACCACGGCGCCTTCTTTCTTAACGCGCTTCAAACCGAAAAGGATTCGCATGGTCGTGAAAGGTCGAATGCAAAAATGATAAATCAGAATACAGCTTAGCAACGTGCAACCAAGAACAATCCAATACTTTATCCAAGGTGCCCATGGATTCTGAATGACATAGAAGCCGATGGCGATGATTACGGTTTGATGCAGAATATAAATCGGATAGCTGGCATCTCGTGCATATCTCAATAATGAATTATCAAACGAGAGATAGCGGCGTCCATAACCCACAAAAGCCATCAACGAGATCCAAGTAAAAATATTGGCAAGAAAAGCATCCATCCAGCCACCGTGTGGAATGACACCGGTCACGAGCAACGTGATCGTTCCAACAAGTAAGACGCTTGCGATACCGAACGCATAGCGGCGCTGTGATGACAACCAATCC
>JAICKZ010000072.1 GCA_025927665.1 Steroidobacteraceae bacterium
GCTCCAACATATCTTCGTTGGTGGTGCCGGGATGCGCAGCAATGAAGTAGGGAATCAAGTACTGTTCTTTGCCCGCTTCTTTCGAATACTTATCAAATAATTCTTTGAACTTGTAATACGTACCGACGCCGGGCTTCATCATCTTTGACAATGGACCTTCACCGATTGCTTCGGGGGCAATCTTCAAGTAACCGCCGACATGGTGTTGCACCAATTCTTTCACGTAGGCGGGAGATTCAACCGCCAAGTCATAACGCACGCCGGAACCGATCAATATTTTTTTGATGCCAGGTAATGCACGCGCACGTTGATACAGTTTGATTAACGGTGTGTGATCGGTATTCAAGTTGGAACAAATGCCTGGATACACGCACGATGGTAAGCGACATGCCGATTCAATCTCGCGTGATTTGCATGCAATGCGATACATGTTGGCAGTGGGTCCACCCAAATCAGAAACGACACCAGTAAATCCGGGCACAGTGTCACGAATGGTTTCAATTTCACGAATGATCGAATCTTCCGAACGATTTTGAATGATACGGCCTTCATGTTCAGTAATCGAACAGAAAGTACAGCCACCAAAACAACCGCGTTGAATCGCGATCGAGAAACGAATCATTTCATATGCAGGTATTTTTGCCTTGCCATAGAAGGGATGTGGCACCCGTTGATAAGGTAGTTCATATAACGAATCCATTTCTTTCCTCGATACTGGAATAGGAGGTGGATTAATCCACACTTCCACATTGCCATGACGTTGCACCAACGCGCGCGCATTACCGGGGTTGGCTTCGAGATGAAGAATGCGCGAAGCATGTGCATACAGAATGGCATCATCACGCACTTGTTCATACGACGGCATGCGAATGTATGAATGACTGCGATCTTTGTTCGGGACTTCGCGATAGAATTTTACTACTTTTTCTTTAAGGGGCTTGTCAGTAACGTTATCAGTGGATGAACTACCACACGATGCTGTTGTTGGACTCTTGTCCTGAGGCTTCTCTGGTTCCATCGCATAAGGATCAATCGGTGGATTCAATTTGCCAGGTTTATCAATAGTGGTCGAATCGATTTCTATCCAATCTTCTGGTAATGCACTGCGAATGAATGAGGTACCACGCAAATCGGTAATCTCTTCGATCTTTTTTCCTGCAGCAAGACGATGCGCGATCTCAATGATCTGTCGCTCTGCATTGCCATACACCAGTATGTCCGCTTTGGCGTCGACCAATACCGAACGTCGTACTTGTTCTGACCAATAATCGAAGTGGGCAATACGTCGCAAGCTGGCTTCGATACCACCAATCACAATCGGCACATCTTTGTAAGCTTCACGCGCGCGTTGCGAGTACACCAGCACACAACGATCAGGTCGCTTGCCGCCTTCACCACCGGGTGTGTAGGCATCATCACTGCGAATGCGACGATCCGACGTATAGCGATTCACCATCGAATCCATATTGCCGCCGGTAATACCAAAGAACAGATTGGGTTTACCTAGCTCTTTAAAAGCATCGGCTGACTTCCAATCCGGCTGTGCAATGATGCCGACGCGAAAACCTTGCGCCTCAAGCACACGACCAATAATCGCCATACCGAAACTGGGATGGTCAACATAGGCATCGCCAGTAACAATGATGATGTCGCAACTGTCCCAGCCAAGCGCGTCCATTTCCGCTCGCGTCATGGGCAGGAAGGGCGCCGTGCCGAAACGGCTGGCCCAATATTTACGGTAAGAAAACAGTTCGCGTGCGGATTGCATGGGGCGCGGATTATGCGTGTAAAGGCCGTAAATACCAAATTAATGACGTGTTTCTAAAGAAAAAGATGCGCATCCAGCGTGTCGGGCCATATTACGTCTGGTTAATGGTTTTTCCTAAAATGTGATGAGGTTAATGACAGCACCCAGTCATCAACGGCGCTTTAATCAGTAGGGAGACGCATGAAAGACGCTAACCAGATAAGGACCCAGAGAGTTTGAAGGTGATGAGAGTTGAAGCCCGGATTGGTGCCACGCATGACGCCAGTCCGGGCTTTTTCCTAAGCAAGAAACATGAATGAAGTTATTTTGACGTTCGGTATGGCCTATATAAGTAAGTAACATTACGGAGCGTTTGATAATAGTTTGTGATCAAAATAAGATCAGCTTCGATTTAAAAATATGGCATTCATTATCCAGCGTTACACTCTCTAAATTACAAGACAAGAAATGACATTTATGGATAACGACAACAGGCAACCGATAGAAGAAAAGGCATATGCTGTGGCTCTTCCTTGCTCACCAGCAGATTTTGGAAATTTCATAGGAAGCCTTTTAGGAAAACCTCAAACGATCTCAAAAATTTACCGAGGTTCCTTTGAGTTGAAGACCGAAGATATAACAAACTCCTATCACATCGTTATTCAACGAGTAACGCAGCAAAATGACGCTCACATCATTCAGTTTACTGTAAGGCTTATCTTCAACGATAACAGCTCAATTCTATTGAATAGCTTTAATGATTTTATTGCCTATAATGAGGTTCGTCCACTGACCGTTGTTCAGGCTCATCTATCGTGGTCGTTCCTTGTAAACTTCCAAGATCGAAAGTATCCAGAGAAACAAGAGATAGAACTGTCGTTTATAACAGTAGCTCCAGGTGGTCTTATCGTATTAGAGGCGGACGATTCTCCTTTTGTGCCTCTAGCTAGATCGACATCCGGCGGAATTTTGTCCTTTAGAATTAAACATACCGCACGTACGTGGGGCGCGGATATTGAAGCTCTTCTAACCGGGCATGTAAAAAACCTAATGTTGCCGCAATCCAAATATAGGGAATTTGTGCAAAGACATAACGGTAAAATTGCTACGATCATCGCATTCGTTTTTTTTGCGACAACCGTTGGTGTCTGCATCGCGTCAGCAAACTCTATTAGCGCGGATCAACTAAAATCTCTCAGCTCTTTAATTGGAAGCGTAAATGCCACAGACAGAAAAGTTGATAAATTACTAGAAATGATTGCTTCTGGATTCTGGGGAAGGTATTTCTTTTCTGTATTTGTTTTTACAATATTTTCCTTAGTAATGTCGATCTTGATTGGCATTTGGGTCGAAACGAGTACGGATACGCGTCGTCCGAGCTATATTCTTCTAACAAGAAAATCTTATCAACATAAGGAAGCGGCTGACAAAAATTATAGGTTCAAATGGTTTTCATTTCTCGCATCTATCGTTTTCTCAGTTGCGTCCGGAATAATCTCAAATGTTTTGTTCACAAAATATTGGGGTAACTAGCGAGCAATCGGTGGGTTTGGTTAAGTTCAGCTTGAGATAATAAGGGATCGAAGCGCACTCTCTTTCTGAACGCTGGTCACGACCCAGTCGACTTGAAGAAAAATGCGAAGCTTGTAGGATACCATTTCGATTGCAATATCTACTCATTAGCATGCGAACCAATGATACCTTTGATTTCCAAGACTCCGAAGTCTCAAGCGCAGATCTTCAACACAATCAATTCACGGTTAGATTTTAGCGGCGCACATTCATCGAAAAGACAATCAAGATGACGGTCCTGGTTTTATGCAAGCATTAGAATTAACGATTAATCAATCTACAATCATAGAAAATATTTTGGCTGTATTACAAAGGTAATCGGTATTTCAACTACGTCATATGATTTGGTGTATTGATACAAGTCTAAAACAGTCAAGCGAATCCAGAGCAGGTCAAGCTCGTTGATCGACACGTACTATCAAAAAGCTAATGACGCCCCATCAATGACCGAAAAACAATTGACCGAGTTTCTGACTCAATGTGCCGGAAAACAGGTGCCGGGGTTGCAATACGTGGTGGTGAATGCGAACGAAGTGATTTACGAATTCGCTGGCGGCATGGCTGATATGCTGAATAAACAGCCAATGACATTGAATACAACGCTCATGGCTTATTCAATGACGAAAACATTTACTGCCGTTGCTGTCCTACAATCAGTGGAACGGCAAAAGCTAAGTTTGAACGATGTTATTGATGAATATCTTCCAGAAGGATATTACCGTGGACACAATATAACCATCCGTCAGTTACTCAGTCACACCGCCGGTATATCAAATCCCATTCCGTTCGATTGGGTGCACCTCGTTGAAGAACATGCATATTTTAATGAGGCTACTGCGCTTGCCAATGTGATACGTGAACATCCGAAGCTCTCCTCTTCGCCGGGTAAAAAGTACGCGTATTCGAATATTGGTTATTGGCTGCTCGGAAAAATTGTTGAGCAAGCATGGGGACAATCATTCAGCGAATATGTGCGGACAAATATTCTGCAACGTCTGACGATCTCTCTCCATGATATGAACTTTATCATTCATGATTTAAAACAGCATGCCAAAGGTTATCTCGCAAAGTATTCGCTAATGAATTTGCTGAAAAGCCTGATGATTGATAACAAGTATATTGGTGAATATGAGAGCAAGTGGTTGCATATCAATAATCACTATGTCAATGGACCTGCGTTTGGTGGATTGATTGGCAATGCACGTGGTTTCAGTTATTTGCTGCAGGATCAATTGCAAAATACGTCAGTTCTATTCAACTCTAACACGAAATCGTTATTAGAGACTCAGCAAGTCAACCGTGATGGCAAGTTGGTTCCGATGACACTGGGATGGCATGTTGGAAAGTTGGAAGGTGATACTTATTTCTTTAAAGAAGGCGGCGGTGGCGGCTTCCACGCCGAGATGCGCATCTATCCAAATAAGGGAATAGGATCAGTGGTAATGGCGAACAATACTGGCTTTAACTCAACGCGATTTCTGAATCGAGTTGATAAGTCGCTTCGTTGAATTCTTCTATGAATTAATTGGATGGGCGTACGCTTTCTCAAATTTCATGGTCACGCTCATGTCACCTGCGAAGGTGTTTTATAATTACACCAATTTAAAAAAAGATGATGCAATCACGATTGCTTCCTACGACTATTTGAAGTAATCATTGAAGGGTTTGGATGTGCGAAGTTGCTGAGCGTGTTTTGCAGCAGTCGTTAGGCGAAGTGCAAGTTGCGGAATGACTGAAGTGTTAAGTTGATTACCTGACAAAGCTGGACAGGTAGTTACAGTGTAACTACAATGTAATTATATGAAGGATATCGTTTTCGAATGGGATGAAAGGAAAAGCCGTGCTAACCACAAGAAGCACGGTATATCATTTGAAGAAGCGAGGACCTCGTTTCTAGACGAAAATGCTCGTGCTCTGCCTGATGATGAGCATTCTGAAAGTGAAGAGCGCTTTGTGCTTTTAGGAATGAGCACTTCGTTACGAGTTTTAGTCGTCTGTCATTGCTACCGGCGAAGAAACGAAATTATTCGCATTATCTCAGCCCGAAAAGCAAACCGGGATGAGCAGGCCCAATATAGATGGTGGATTAAATGAAGAAACGTTACGATTTTTCAAAATCTGTTCGCAATCCTTATCTTCGAAAGGCCAAGAAGCAACTGACTATCCGGTTAGACGAAGATACAATCGATTATTTTCGAGCACTGGCGGAGAAGAATGGTATTCCTTACCAAAATCTTATCAATTTGTATCTGCGCGATTGTGCGGAATCAGATCGGAAATTGAACATGAAGTGGGGATGATGGTGCACACATCAGCTCGTAGCAAGGGTGTAATCGCGATTACATTATATGTTTGCGATTGAAATATCGAAAAAGCCGGTTACGTGAAAGAACACTAATCATCCTGTTCCGTCACAAGCTCGATCGATTTTTGTGTGCCAACCACACTAGTACACCTGTGAGGAAAGCAAGTATAACAGGCACAACAATCATTACCGGTGAGCCCCACGTTGGATCACCATGCAATACGGTGAGAGAGATTACAGCGCCCAATCCCACACTGCAGAAGAGCGCTATTGCTCCGTAAAATCTCCATAGCGGTACAAAAAGCAGAACTGCGCCAACAAGGTCTACCAAGCCGGTTAAGTAGCGGAACCACTGTCCCCATCCGATGGCGGCAAAATACTCTGTTGTATTACCGGTACCGGTAAGTTTTGTTGTAGCTACGTAAGCAAAGGCAATGCCGAGCAAGATACTTAACGCCCAAATTGCAACGCTTCGCGGTTTGCTAACAGTGTAGGCCGTCATGTTCATCTCGCTTGATAAAACATTGTCGAAGTGGCAATTCGGGAGACCAAGCTTAGTTTGAGATGGTCGAAAAAGAAAGGCTCTGCTTAATTCTGCACGATCATCACTGATCGCTATTAAATGAATGGTTCGACAAACTCACCACGAATGGAAATAAATTTTTCGTCATTAAACACGAATTAGAATTTTCAACTCATTAAAAAATATCGCCGTCAAAGAACTGATTCGCTCATGGTGAGCTTGTCGAACCATTCGACAATAAATGGCACAATGCGCTTTGCGTAGCGCACCTACACAATGAAGTAAGCGCCGATCAAGCCTTCTCCAGTATTGCGGTCACGCCCATGCCGCCTGCAGTACATACTGATATCAATCCACGTTTGGCATTGCGCGTAGCAAGCAACTTTGCCAATACAGCAATAATACGTGCACCGGTCGCAGCGAAGGGATGACCCACCGCAATACTGCTGCCGATGACATTCAATTTATTGCGATCAATACTTCCAAGTGGCGCACTGAGTCCCAAATTATCACGACAGAATTCGGGAGATTCCCAAGCTTTTAATGTGCACAACACTTGGGCTGCAAAGGCTTCGTGAATTTCGTACAGATCAAAATCTTGTAACGTTAAGCCTGCATCTTTAAGCATGCGCGGTACGGCATACGCTGGTGCCATCAACAAACCTTCTTTATTAACGAAGTCCACTGCGGCAGCTTTGCCGTAAGTAAGATACGCAAGAATCGGCAAGTTGCGTGCTTTGGCCCAAGCTTCGCTGGCAAGCAATACGGCAGCAGCGCCATCTGTAAGTGGGGTGGAATTACCTGCGGTTAATGTGCCCGCGCCACTGAAATCAAATACAGGCTTCAGCTTGGCTAATTTTTCCATACTGCTGTCACGACGTAGATTGTTATCAACGGTGAGTCCACCAAAAGGCACAATCAAATCATTCATAAATCCACTGTCGTAAGCAGCAGCGGCTTTTTGATGACTCTGCATTGCGAGCAGATCCTGATCTTCGCGTTTAATATGCCAACGCTTAGCCATTTGCTCGCAGCTTTGGCCCATTGATAAACCTGTGCGTGGTTCTGTCACGCCCGGTGTTACTGGCTTGAAATGTTTCGGACGTAAACCGAACCATGGCGAAAGTTTTTCCATGAAAGAACGACCGCGTGCACTCTTCAACAACAATTGCTGATAGCTGCGTGGATACACAATCGGTACGTCGCTCGCAGAATCCACACCGGCAGCAATGCCTGAATCAATTTGTCCCAATGCGATTTTGGCGCCAATCAAAATTGCATTTTCCAAACTAGTACCGCAGGCTCGTTGCAAATCAAAAGCGGGTGTTTCGGGCGCAAGTCCGCTTGATAAGGCCGCTTCGCGAGTCAAATTGAAATCGCGAGAATGTTTCATCACCGCACCACCGGCGACTTCACCGAGCGTTACTCCCTGAAGTTGATAGCGATCGACCACGGCTTTTAATGCAGCGGTAAGCAAATCTTGATTAGTATATTGAGCGTACGCACCCATGGCGCGCGCAAAAGGTATGCGCAAGCCACCAACAATTGCAACACGATGAACAGTAGGGCCGATCAGCATGAGAAGCTCCTTAACTATCAAGCGACATTGTTATTACACCAAGGCAGTTATTTATGAGAAAGCTTATTCTAATCTCCGTGCGTGCTGAGCTTGTCGAAGCATTCTGTTTCTTGAAGGAATCCTTCAACGGACTCAGGATGAGCGGAAATTGATTACCAATTGAAACTATAAAGTATCAATGTATCAAAACTGTTAGCTAAACGCTGAATCAGCTATACCGACTGTAATCTTTTCGTCATTAATGACGCCAGTTTTTCACATTCCAATCTGCACAAATAGTGATGTAGTTATGACCGACGCTTACTTGACCAGTCCATATGCATCCGCAACACTGCCGCCCCCGCTATTAAGCAACTGGTGAAATGTGACTCGTGGCATCGACCAAACGTTTGAACGTCGCCTCGCCGGACTGGTGAACAGCCGCGAGCAGGGCGTGCTTAACGGCGGCCGTAAAGGAATCGAAAAAGAATCTTTGCGCGTCACACCGGAGGGTCGATTGGCGCAGACCATGCACCCGCAAGCATTGGGATCCACACTGACCAATGAGCACATCACCACCGATTATTCTGAAGCTTTAATAGAACTCGTCACGCCAACGTTCAAAGAGTCGTGGGAGCTATTGCAATTTTTATGCGACCTACATCAATTCGTGTATCGCCATATTGGCGATGAATTGTTGTGGGCGACCAGCATGCCCACCGATATCAAAAATGATGCAGAGATTCCCATCGCGCGTTTTGGGCGTTCGAATATCGGTCAGATGAAAGAAGTGTATCGATTGGGTTTGGGTCATCGTTATGGACGTATGATGCAGGCCATTTCGGGTGTGCATTTCAACTATTCATTTCCCGAACACTTTTGGCCAGTGCTGGCCGAATTGCATAAGACCAAGGACGATCAAGCATTTCGTTCCGATCGCTATTTTGCGTTGCTACGAAACTATCGCCGCTATGGCTGGCTGATACTGTATTTGTTTGGCAATTCACCCTGTGTAAGCGATTCGTTCATTACTAATCTTGGCCGCGAACATACACTCAAACGATTTACTCGCGATACTTGGTATGAACCTTATGCCACTTCACTACGTATGAGTGATTTAGGTTATCGCAATAAAAATCAGGCCACTGTCAATATTTCCGTTAATAACATTGATGATTATGTCCGCGATTTGTCGCGCTTAATTACGGTGCCAAGCGCAGAGTATCAACGCATCGGTGTGAAGGTTGATGGCAAGTACAAGCAGTTAAACGCCAATTTGTTGCAAATCGAAAATGAGTATTACAGCTTCATTCGACCTAAGCGTGTCGTACGCAGTGGCGAGCGTCCCACTCAAGCATTAAAGCGCGCGGGTGTTGAATATGTAGAAGTGCGGGCACTTGATGTCAGTGCTTTTGACCCCGTTGGCGTGAATCAACATAAGCTGCGATTTCTCGAAGCTTTTCTCGCATTATGTGTGCTTAAAGAAAGTGCGCCAATTGATTCCAAAGACGATGACATACTCGATGGGAATCATGTGTTGGTGGCGCATCGTGGTCGGGAGCTTGGCCTCAGTTTGAATCGTAATGGACGCGCTCTATCCATGTCAGAGTGGTCATTGGAATTACTCGATTCCATGCAGGGCATCTGTGAGTTGCTGGATAACAATGATAAACAAAAGCCTTACGCGGCAGCGCTCGAAATCCAGCGTGCCAAAGTCATCAATGTTGCTCTCACACCATCGGCGCGCACATTGGTGGAAATGAGTTCCAATGATCAATCCTTCACGGAATTTGCACTGCATACATCAATATCGCACAAGGCGTACTTTCTCGATTTGTATCCACCTAATGAACATCGTTTAAACGAATTCAAAGCCGAGGCAGAAGCGTCATTGCGCCGTCGCGATGAAATTGAAGCTGCTGATAAAATCAATTTTGATGAGTTTTTAGTGCGCTATTTTGCATCTAATGATGCTGCATGATGTAGTTCACTGACTTCCAGGTCTCGTTTGCCTAGAATGCGTGACATATAGAAGTCACCGTATAGAAATTAACGAGTTCGCCAGACCGATAAATCGATGTACATCTTGCCCAACGATACTAATGCGCCGCAGCTGGATTCTGCCGCGGCCCGTCAATTCCGCCGAGGATTTCGCTGGTTGCGTTTCGCTGATAAAGCATTGGAAAGCGATTTTCGTCATCACCATCGTTTGAATGTTCGCAGTACCGTTGCGGTTCATTTATGGTTGGCCATTGTATTGCTGACCGGATTCATACTCATCAATCAACAAGTACTCAATCGCGAGCAAACCAAATCATTGTTGATATTGACCGCAATTGCGGTAGGCATTTTAACTCTCTGCGCAGTTGTCATCGTCTCGACGAAATATCAAAAATATTATCATCGCTTTATACAATGGCTCGCACCGTTGTTTGGTTTGTGTGCAGTTGCTAATTCGTTTATCGATCGACCCTTTGTGGTTTCGCTGACACCCACTATTGTGTTGGTCATCACGGGCATGTACTTGATGGCTGGCATGTTATTTGTTCCAGCGCTATGTGGTGGTGTTTTTGTGTTTATCGGTTATTGCGTGACTGGACGATTCATGCAAGTTCCTACTTCAGAGTTATTTTATAACGCCACCGTATTAATCTCGACCAATGCCATTGCTGCAACAGCTTGTTTTACACTGGAGCGTCTGCGTCGCATTAATTTTTTGGAAGCAAGACTATTAGCTGAAATGGCTAATCGTGATGGTTTGACGGGCATTTACAATCGACGTGCATTCGATGAGCATTTACAACGTGTGTGGCAAGTGGCGGTTCGCGAAGAAGTACCAGTGGCGTTACTATTAATCGATATTGACTGCTTCAAACTATACAATGATCACTATGGACATCAAGCGGGCGATGAATGCTTGAAGAAAGTGGCCAACATCTTGTCAACCTTGGCGCGTAGACCATTGGATTTATCAGCGCGATACGGTGGCGAAGAATTTGCGATGATTCTTTACGATGCACAGCGCGACTATGTTGAAGAGCTTACCCAAATTATTCGCAATGAACTACGCGAGCTCAATGTGTTACACGCAGCCTCTGAAATAGCCGAGTATTTGACTGTAAGTATCGGCGCTGCATGCATCACACCAGAGCTGCGGCGTTCGCCTGCAGGCTGGGTACAGCTGGCTGACCAAGCGTTGTACGAAGCAAAAGATACCGGTCGTAATCGCTGCATCATTATGGACAAGGAATATGCACAACTTGCAACCGGCCGCTATGGAATTGCCGACAAACAAACCACCTAAAAAAGTCGATCAAAAGGCTTTGATTTACGCTGGGCACTTATTTCCTTAGAATCACACATTGCTATCACGCAATTTTGTTTTGTTTGAAGCGCCATTGTTCGCCGGTTACAGGTTTGGAGATTGCAATGAACAAAGATCGTTTAACGGTCCTCACCGCCATGATGGATCAGGCAGTGATTCCAGTTTTTTATCATGCCGATGTTGAAGTGTGTTTAAAAGTTATTCAGGCTTGTGGAGATGGTGGCGCCAAGTGTATTGAATTTACCAATCGAGGTGACTTCGCTGCGCATGTGTTCTACGACGTCACACGTCATTTCGCCAAAGCGGATCCGAGCATCATCATGGGCGTGGGTTCAATTGTCGATGCGCCCACAGCAGGTATTTATATTGCCAATGGCGCAAAGTTTGTGGTGGGCCCGTTGCTTAATGCAGATGTTGCCAAGGTATGTAATCGTCGTTGTATTCCTTATAGCCCGGGTTGTGGTTCTGCCAGCGAAATTGGCTATGCACAGGAACTGGGATGTGAAATTGTTAAAGTATTTCCCGGTTCATCGGTTGGCGGACCTGAGTTTGTAAAAAATGTGTTGGGTCCAATGCCCTGGACTCGCATCATGCCAACTGGTGGTGTTGAACCGACTGAAGAATCTCTGCGTAAATGGTTTGGTGCTGGCATTGTTGCCTGTGGCATTGGCAGCAATCTCATTACTAAAGAGTTGTTACAAGCCAAAGATTACGCGGGCATTGAAAAGCGTGTTCGAGATA
>JAICKZ010000159.1 GCA_025927665.1 Steroidobacteraceae bacterium
ATAAAAGCAGACTTTCCAAACAGTTCTTTGAAAAAATCAATCCCTAGCATGTGAAATAGTACTTCCCACAGTCCCAATAGCATCCAAAATACACCTGTAAATGCTGCCGCTTCCGCCAGCATCAATTTGTTTCGCCAAGCAAAGACGAATAGCGCATCATACTGTGGCTTCCATCTTCCAGTATTGAGGCGGCATTGTAAGAATGGCAGTGCCATTAACCACAGTACACTTAATTCAAGCGCGTACTGGAACGATTCAGATGGATTTAGAATGTTATTATTTATCGAAACGTTTACGACGCTGCCTTGATGCCAACCAAAATAGAAAAACAGAATACATTGAATGATTAACACAAATATAGTAAATGGTTTCTTTATGTGGTCTGCTAATAATTGAATTGTCAAAGGAAGGAAAATTGAAATTGTATAGAACGCAACAATCCAAGATGGATTTTTTGCAGACCAGTGTCCCGTATCTAAAGATAAGTGTAAAAGATACAGCGATAACCCTTGAATGATCGCGGTTATCAAAATAATAGAAACAACTGATTCTTTATTTTTTAAAATTATTGCCGATTCCATATATCCACCACCTGTAATCATTAGTCTAAAAATTGTCTCTAAATAATATTTCTTTCTGTTATTTTCTTCTGGACATATCTACACCCATCCAAAGTACATCGAATGATTTTAACTGACATATTGGTCTAACGAATTCACCATGGACGAGTTAATTACTTAAACACCTCGCGTTATTGCAATCAATGCTTCCAATGATCGTATGGGTTCGCCACAGGTTTCGCCTTGACATACATACGCAATGGTATTTTCTGCGCTTGTTTTTACAGCCAAAGAAGGAGGTAGTGCCGCCTCCGTTGGAATAGCAAAAATTAAGCGACGTGGTTGATATAACGCGTTCAACGCCACTTGCCAATGTTGTATCTCAGTCGCATGGCCGCGAATGATGATCATCGATGTAGGTGACAGATATTCAGACAACGCAATCAACATGCTGGTGTGTGCCGAAGGAAAGCGTTGCAACGTCGGCCACGCGGAACGCAAAGTATTTTCTGCCGCTTGCAAGTAATGGGTATTGCCCAGCAAGTAGCCTAATTGCAGCAAACATCGTGCAGCAATGGCATTGCCAGCCGGAGTGGCGTCATCGGCAACCGATTTAGGTCGATGAATTAATTGCTCGTGATGGTTGGCAGTAAAATAAAATCCACCTCGTTCTTCATCTGCAAAATCTTTTAGTAATTTGTTTGCCAACTCGATGGCAAATTGTAAATCACTGTCGCGCCAACGTGTTTGTAATAGTTCCAAGGTGGCATCCAACAGAAAAGCATAATCGTCAAGATAGGCAGGAAAGCGGCTTTGATCGTTGGCTTGTACCGCGAATAATTGTCCGTCACGCCATGCATGATGCTTTATTTGGTCCAATGCGTTACATGCCGCATCGGTCAATGAGGAATTATTTAGGTTGCGCGCGGCGATTGCGAGTGCGGCAATGGTCAGCCCATTCCATGAAGTAAGTATTTTGTTGTCCAGTCCAGGCGCAACGCGTAATTCACGCATGGATAACAAGCGTTGTCGCGCGTGATCAAGTTCATGCTCCGCATCCGTAATGTCGATTTTTAATTCTGTTGCAACGTCGTGAATACTTCGATAGCCGTGCAGGTGCCAGTGGTGCATGCCATGTTCGACAAAGTTGGCAGATTGATCCAATCCAAAGCGTTTGGAAAATACGGAGTATTCATTCGCGGGCAGTGCAGTTTCAACCAGCTCTTTGTCCCATACATAGTATTTACCTTCTTGCCCTTCTGAATCCGCATCCATTGCGGACCAGAAAGCATGAGTAGGTGATTGCATCTCACGCAGCAACCATGTCGCGGTCTCATGCGCCACGCGCTTGAACAGTGGATCACCCGTTGCGGTAGCTGCTTGGGCATAGATTCGCAATAGTTCGGCATTGTCATACAGCATCTTTTCAAAATGCGGAATCATCCAGTAACGATCCACCGAGTAACGAAAAAAACCGCCACCCAGTTGATCATATAAACCCCCTTCGGCCATGCGAGTGAGTGTTAATGCGCTCATAAACAATGCGTGTAGATCGGGCTGTTCATCACCGCTGCTCGCGTGCCAATGACGCAATAAAAAATCCAGTGTGCGTGGATGCGGAAATTTAGGCGCGTCACCAAAACCGCCAAATTGACGATCGAATTGTGCTTCCAATGTGGCACGTGCTTGACGCATCGGCTCGTCGTTCAATGAGTTATCGTGATCGGGAACAGGTTGCATGTCAGCAAACATTTTTTGCAACGCTGAATTTTGCTGACGTATATCTTCACTGCGTTCTTGATAGAACTGCGACACTCGCTGCAGGATTTCAACAAATGCTGGCATGCCGTGGCGTGGTATGGGTGGAAAGTAAGTGCCGCCAAAGAAAGGCATGTGATCGTCATGGGTTAAGAACATTGTCAACGGCCAACCGCCAGAACGCTGCGTCAGTACTTGATGTGCGAACTGATAAATCTTGTCCAGATCTGGGCGCTCCTCACGATCTACTTTTATGTTGATGAATAACTTATTCATCACGGCGGCAGTTGCTTCATTTTCAAATGATTCATGTGCCATGACATGACACCAATGACATGCTGAATAACCAATCGATAATAAAATAGGTTTGCCCTGATCGCGTGCCAGTTGTAACGACGTTTCGTTCCATGCATGCCAGTTGACCGGGTTGCTGGCGTGTTGTAACAGATAGGGACTGGTTTCATTGGCCAGTGCATTCTGATGTATTGCTGCAGTAGAGATTTTCATAAGAGCAATATAGCTCAAGTTGAGCACGTATGCTTTCGGGCTTGCATTACCTCATCAATTGCGGTGTAGTGGTTCGACCGTTCGTTAAACTAGGAGCACATCATGTCTACGCATTCGTTGAAAAAGTTATGTGCGGCAATGTTGATAACAATAATGGCACTAATGGTAGTACCGCTACATGCTGCGGATGATCCACAAACTGTTATTCAAGGTAACTGGCTTACTGAACCAAAGGACGGCATCATTCAGATCACCAAAGTGGCTGACGACACTTATGAAGGTCGTATTGTCGGCGGCAATCAACCTGGCAAATTGGACGGCAACAATCCCGACATTACCAAGCGCGGCTTGACTTTGCGCGGTCAGATTATCATGCGCGGTCTTAAATACACTGGCGATGGCGAATGGTCTGGCGGAACTATTTATGATCCCAAGAGTGGCAGCACCTATCGTTGCAAGCTTGAACTGCGCGGAGACGGTACATTAAAGGTGCGTGGTTATATTGGATTTTCATTGATTGGCAAAACACAAATCTGGACACGCTATACAGGAACCTCCATGGATTTGCCGAGGAGTTGATAGAACCTATAAGAGAAGGTGCACTTCAGATTGTCTGGCCGTTGCCGATGCAGGGTCGAATGGTATTCCCAGTCGGTTTGCGTGTGATGCAACAATCTCTACTTCAACAAGACAGCGCTGAGCATTCTTTAAATGAGAAACTTCTCATGGATAAAGTGCATCAGGCTTACAACGTTGCGCCCCGAATATTTCTGCCAGCATTGTCATTATCGTTTCTATTGGCCGCCGGTGTATGGAATCAAACTTCACATGCATGGCTTATCGCATGGCTTTGTATGGTTGCCAGTTGTTACCTCATTCGAGCAGTTGATTGGCGTCACTATCATTCATTGGCGGAACAGCATCGTGATGCTCGCATCTGGAGTTTTCACATGCACTTGGCTGCGGCGGTAACCGGTTTGATGTGGGGATTGGCCGCATTTCTACCTAGCAGTACACAGGTTTCATTTTTTATTGGCTTTGTGCTGACTGGTGTAAGTGCCGGTGCGGTACCAGGACTATCCAGTTTGCCGCGTGCAGCCATGGCATTTGTTGTTTGTTGTATCACTCCCTTTGCCCTGCATTCATTTATTGATGATGGGTTGAATCATATTTTAATGGGTTTGATGTCGTTGTTATTCATTGCAGTGATGATAATCACGATAATTACCACGCACGCTCGTGTTGATCTTGGAATACGACAAAGATTGCAGCTCATTCAACGTGATGCGGAACTGACCCACAATGAAAAACTTCGTAATACGGTGAATGAATCATTACGTAGGGCGCAAGCGCAGTTGCGTAGCTTTATTAACTATGCGCCTGCAGCCGTCGCCATGTTCGATTGTAAACTGCAGTATCTTGCTTACAGTGCTCGCTGGACAACCGATTATGGTTTATTAAAAAATGAAAATACTGATCAGTTCTTGAAGGGACGTAACTTCTTTGAGGTCATGCCCGATGCTGCCGAGATGATGCGCGAATCATTCGCCGCATCATTAGCGGGTGAAGTGCAAACTAATGATCAATATCCCTTCATTCGCAACGATGGTACGGTGCGTTGGTTTCGTTGGGAAATGCGTCCATGGTACGAAGATAGTGGTGCAATGGGCGGTGTAGTGATGTATAGCGAAGACATTACAGATGCGAAGCGAACTAACGATGCGTTGTACGCTCGTGAACGCTTGCTCGATAAGCTGGGCGTGCAAGTGCCGGGCGTGATGTTCCAAGGTCGCTGGCGTAAAGATGCAGGTTTTCGTCTGACCTACGTAAGTGCCAATGCATATTCGGTGTGTGGTTTAACATCAGAACAACTTTGTCAACAACCATCGCTTTATCTTAAATTGTTCGCTGCATATGAGCGTGTGCATTTGCGTAATGCCGCGCAGCTGGCGGCCGCCAGGGCGGGCAATATTCATTTACAATTGCGCATACGCACCAAGGACAAAAGCATACGTTGGTTGCAGATCAACGCAGTGGCGGAACGGTTGGCGGATGCTAGCGTGTTGTGGTATGGCTACGTGGAAGATGTGTCACTGCGTCATAAAATGGCGCTGGATTTAGCGAAGTATGGTGCATTGGGTGAGGAGCGTAGTTCAGCGGCGTAATGATTACTTACCATTGCATGCCAATCCATTTGCGTTGATCGGCAAGTACAAAGTCTTTCATCGGTGTGCGATACAACTCAGTCATGCTGTTACTGTTCAAGATATCTACTTTTCCATATTGCCAGCAACCATCGCCGAATAACAACAACACATTGTCCGCAAATTGCAAAGCGATATTGGGATCATGCAAGCTCATTATTACTGCACAGCCTGCATCGGCTTTATGGCGGAACAAGTTCAGTACTTGTCGTTGATGTTGTGGATCAAGATGATTGATCGGTTCGTCCAATACGAATATCGAAGGTGATTGTGTCAGTGCCACAGCAATGGCAAGACGACGGCGCTCACCGCCAGATAAAGTCTGTATGCTGCGATCGGCAGTTTCCACCAAGTCCACGGCATGCAACGCAGTGCGTGCAACTTCGTAATCATCCGCTGATTCCCACTGCCAGAAATTGATATGCGGATGACGACCGCTCACCGCACATTCTAATGCCGTGACTGGAAAAGGCTCTTCAAAGTCTTGTGCAACAAAGGCACGATGCTGCGCAATGTATTTGTGTGATAACGACTGCAATGGTTGATCATTCAACGACAGCTTGCCATGTTGAAACGGACGCAATCCCGCCAGCGTCTGTAAAGTCAACGATTTGCCCGTACCATTGCGACCGAGGACACATGTGATCGTGCCCGACGTCAAACTCATATTCAATTGCGATACTAGTGTTGTCGTGTTGACAACAATATCCAGTTGCGAACAACTTAAGCATGCTGACATTATTATTTAAGCCAATTGATTTCGCGTGCCGTCAAAGGACCAATGACAACCTGTCGCAATGAATCTGGTTGCACTGCTTGCGTGGTCGAGATTGGAATGCGACCTGCCATCAATTCCGCTTGTTCTTGTGGCAGCAGTGGTTGTTTATCTGGTTCCGCATAACCATCGGGGTCATTAGGTTGATTATTACTTAAATCATATTTGTCGGTTGCACCAAGTGTATGTAATAACTCATGTGCCAACACGACTTGGTTCGAGCCATTCTGTTGATCGCTCGCAAATAAATGTGCGATTCCCAGTAAGCCCTTTTGTAATCCAGTGGAATCAGGAAGCTGCGTTGCTCGTGCCGGATCGTGATACAACAGGAACATTCGAATTCGTACCATCGGTCCTGGTGGTTTGGGTATGCGCCAAGCAAACCAACGTAACTTCAAACTCCACCACATGATATCCATTCTGCCGTGATGCTCATTGATCAGTGGTGGCACTGAATTCAGTGCTGGTGCCAGCGTGAAACGAAAGGGCCGATCAACATGCAAACCATATTCATGCGCTTGTGCGTCGAAGAAGGTTTCTATTTTTTCAAAGTCACTTTGCTGTAAAGAATTGACATAGTTTGCGGCTGCTTCACTGCCGTCAGCATTCACCGGATAAAGCGCTACTTGAATGGAGTCACGCCATTGTTTTGGATAGACACTTTCAGTCAGTGTGTTCAATGCAACAAACAACAGCACCAACAGCAGAATGGCAATGCGGATCTTGCGGAACATGTTAGATATTCAACGTTAGTATTTTCAATCGGGATTCAATTATGCATCCATCATGGATTCAATCGAATCGCCTGCCATACACCATTCGCGAAATTGAATTCGTCGGTGGGAATAATGGCTCGAGTCCACCAGGCGCGATCATGAACGCGTCCTGGCCCTTCAACCCACAACTCAAGATGGGTAATCCATAAACGATACCCACCCCAGTGTGGCGGCCGTGGAACTGAGCTATTAGCAAAACGTTTGGTTACTGCATCGACTTGCGATGCAAGTTGTGCACGTGATTGCAGCGGTTGGCTTTGTTGACTACCCCACGCACCTAGTTGGCTGATGACAGCACGAATGTTGAAATACGCATCACTCTCGGCCGCAGGTGACTTCACTACTTGGCCTTGTAAACGCACTTGACGATGCAAGCTGTCCCAATGCATCACTGTCGCCGCATAAGGATGTTTCAACAATTCATTGCCTTTGGTGGAATGATAGTTAGTGAAGAAAGTGACATAACCGTTATTAACGTTGAATTGCTTGCACAACACGATACGTGCATTCGGATGACCGCTCGCATCAACGGTTGCCAAGGTCATGGCATCAGGATTGGGTTGTTGCGCATGATCACGGGCATACTGCAACCATTGCGCCAACAGCGGTAATGGATCGTTGGGCAAATCGTCAGGTAAAAATTCATTGATCATGGCGTTTGGAATTATCTGGGTACATACGGATGTAAGATTATGGATGAGCAGCAACAATCATGCACATACTTCGCAGTTTACTAAACAATGCTTGAGACAACACATTTTAACGCGCTATTAGTGGTGTAATGACTCTCCTTCAGGACTTACGGTCAAGGTTACGATTATGAATTCGGCCGAGTTGGAGCTGGAAATAATAAAATTGCGCAAGCGTATTGCTGCTTTGACTGATGAGGCAGCGACTAATGAACGCGTATTGAAAAAGACTCAGCAGCGCGAGCTGGAATTATTGAAAGCCGATGAATTACCGCAACTCTTTGAAAC
>JAICKZ010000121.1 GCA_025927665.1 Steroidobacteraceae bacterium
AATACAAGCCTGCAGCGATTCCGTCGACCACGATCCAATACAACCAATTTTCCAGAACACGGCGCGCCACCATCCAAGTGGTTAACACGCTCCCCCAGGTTACAAATGAATCCAACCAGGGAGAGCGCACGATTTGCACGTAGCCCAGTCCCATTTGGACACTGAAGGAGGATATGAACGGCGCCAACTTTTGCAGAGCAAATGCATTGAGCGCTGTGAGTGCCATGACAATCGAGATTGCCACTGCATGTTGTCGCCATCGCCAAGTGACAATTTTCAATTCACCTCCTCCGTCTTGGCCGCGTCGCCATTCAAGATAGCCATAAATGGCCATGATCAAGTAGTAAAGCTGCAATAACGTATCCATCACCAAACCACTACGCGCCATTACAATGATATACATCACCGTACTGATCAAAGCGCACAACCAACACCATAAACTGCGTCGAATCGCTAATGCCAGGTAAGCGAATGCGAGTAACGCAGCAGTGATCTCGAAAGCACTGCTGCCTAACGCTTCACTGATATAGTGCGCAATTGAATCCATCAGGTTTCTTTGCCGCCCAGTACTTTCATGACGAACACCTTGCGACCTGCAGCCGCAAAAGTTTGCTCGGTTTCAATAGCGAGAATTTCAAATAAACGTTGGTGCTCTCCTGATATCTGCGTACTCATTGCATTGGTAATAACTTGCAACTCCGCATAAGTATTCAATCGTTCAATGAAATCCTTGATAGGTGGAATGTAATTGTTATCCAGTGGATACAAACTGATTTCTACAGCGGTACGCATTATCATCTCCAATAGTGGTCACATATTGTCGGGCATGATCTTATCAATGCAACGATATAAAGCTTATTGCTATGTCATCTAGATTCCCGCTTTCGCGAGAATGACGTTGTGACAGTTGAATACCTATCGCATCATTATCACATCTCATTGAATCAGCATGAATCAAGCGCTTACTCACAAAAACATTAATACTTCAAACTGACTGTCACGCCCGCCTGACGGGGATCACCATTCTGAATATAACGCTTGGGATTAAAATCAGGTGGTTCGTTACCAAAGAAAAATCCACGTGTTGCATAGCGTGTATCTAGCGCATTGCGCACCCAACCATACATCGCCCAACGCGCCTGCTCGTAACCCAGTTTGACATTGAACAATTGATACGCTGAGGAAGTTTCATTGCTGCTGGTTTCGAAATAGAAACTACCCTTGCCACTCATATCGACTCGCGCCATCCAACCCGCATGATGCCAGTCCAAGCCCAACGAGAACTGATAACTAGGTGCATGTGCTTGCGCACGTCCATCCAACACATGCCACTCGTTGGTGTTCTTGTCGACATATTGATAGTGAATAAAGTCAGTGCGCAACCACGAGGCCGTACCAAATAGCTTCCAATCACTGTTCAATTGGTATGATGTCGATAGTTCAGCACCATAATTTTCGCCGCGCGCTGCATTCAACGTCAGGAATATGAATTTCGCAGGATTACCTGGATCCTGCATCGAACTTTTTACTTGCATATGTTGCCGTGACATGTAGAACACCGAAACATCAGCAACCAATTTATCATCCATCCAAGCGCCTCGATCGCCCACTTCCAGATCCCATAAATACTCTGCGCCATAGGATCGCAAACTGCCGGCTGGAAGAGTACCGATGTTCACGCCACCTGATTTATAGCCACGCGAAAGTTCTATATGAGAGGCATGATCCTTTGACCAGTGATGCACTAGCGAGGTATTAATGCCCACTAAGTTCTCTGTAACTGGAATGAATGGAGTATCGGCATCCACATAACTGGCCTTGCGCTGTTCAACACGTCCACCTACATTGACAGTCGTCATCGCCGTGAAATCGTATTCAAGCAATCCGTAAGCAGCGACATTCGTGGCGCTATAACGACTGATCAAATCACTGGCGCTGCCGACAGAATCAAACGCAACATCCTGAGCAAATTCTACATCGCTGTTGTCTTCGCGCAAGTTACGCACATACGCGCCTGTGACCCAACCGATACGTCCAGCATGAGGAACGATGTCTTTCGACGACAACCGCAACTCTTGGGTACGCGTGGTGCGTTTACGAGTAATATCGGAATAATAGTTATAAGGACTATAGCCCGTGGTATCCAACCAAAATTGATTATTTCCCCAATCGTCGTCAAAACTGTAAGTGATATCAACTGCGCTATAAGTTGAAATACTTTCCAAAGTTAATTTTTCCCATCCGTCATAAGTCAACGTTGCAGCAAGCGCTTTGGAACGTTGTGCATCACGTCCTGGATAGTCAGAACGCGTGATGAATGAATTATCAATCGACCACGCATCATAGTTATTGTCTTGATCTACATACATGCCAGTGAGTTTGAGTTGCCATTGACCGAGGTCAAAACGCAATTTGCCACGCAAGGTAGATTCATCTAAACCATTGGTGTCGTAACGATTGCGATAGATGTTGTGACGAAACCCGTCGCTGCGATAACGTTGTGCAACAAGACGGAAAGCATCGCCATCATTATCCAATGCACCGCCTATCACTGCGGCCAAACTGTTGGTGTTAAAGCCGGCAACGGTTGCTTCGCTATTGAGTTCGAACTTTGAAGTTGCGTCCTTGGTTCTAACATTGATCAACCCTGCCAGCGCATTGGCGCCATAGGTAATGCCTTGTGGGCCACGCAGTATTTCAACCTGATCCATGTCATACAACGTTGCCGCACCACCCATGCCGCTGAAATCAATATCATCAATCAGAAAACCAACCGAGGCATTGGGTGCCCCTTGATATTGCTCCAGCTCACCGACGCCGCGAATTTGAAAGTATCGTGGACGCGAGGTATCGGCGGCCCAATTGAGATTGGGAATCAAGCCCAACACGTCTTCGAAGTGTTGTTGGCCAGCATCGTGCAAGGTTTTGTTATCCAGCACGGTTGCGCTGTACACCGTGTCAATTAATTTTTGTGGTCGCAACGTTGCAGTGACCATCACTTCATCCAAAGAATTATCGCCAACTGTTGTTTCAGCTTGTGAAAACCCCGACAGAATGCCGGCAAGTAAAACGATTGAACCACCAAAGCGAACAATACGCATGACAGATCCTCATGTTGAAAATGAAGATCCGATAGTTGGCAATCAAGAAGGGTAATAATATCGATAGCAGGATCGATGACCTACTTCCTACGCCGGTACTAACCGGATCAGGTTCTAAGGGTTTGCGGATTATTTCCCGCATCTCAGGTCAATAGACCACCCCTAAGGCAGGCCATGATCTTATCTATATTACTGACACCTGGCCAGCGTAATTTTCAATCCAGTGTTTTTTCACATTGACGCGGCCACTTACTTCAGCGATAACATACACCTGATTTCAGCGCAACTGGCGCGGAGGATTCATGTCAGAACATTGTCGCTTGTTTCATGTGGATGCATTCACACGCACACGCTTTTGTGGAAATCCCGCGCGTGTAGTATTGAATGCCGATCATTTGTCGGACGAGCAAATGCAAATCGTTGCCACCGAATTAAACGGCGAAACCGCATTCGTGCTGGCAGCTGAGGCCAATGATCACGATTTGCAAGTTCGTTTCTTCACTCCTCATCACGAAGTCCCCTTTGTTGGCCACGTCACTGTAGCGACGCACTACGTGTTGACCAAGTGTGGTTTGCGCGGTGGTGGCGTAGTACGTCAACGCAGCGCAGCGGGCATTGCTGAAGTAGCTGCAGATAAAGTTGACGGCGACTATCGCATTACTTTGTCAATTAGTCCGCCATCATTGGGACCAATTATCTCCGATCATCAACGTGGACAAGTCATGGACGCGTTGGGCTTATCGAGTCCATACATGCGCGAAGAATGCCCGTTGCAAATACTGACCAAAGGCGGATCACGATTATTAATTGGCTTGCGTTCTGCAGAGTGGTTGACATCACTGCGTCCCAACATGGAAGAACTCGCGCGACTTACTCCACACATCGGCGCAGAAGGTTACTTTGTATTCGCACTCGATGACACGGATGCAAAACAATTGACCACCATGTCACGTATGTTCTGTCCCGCCATTGGCATCCCTGAAGATCCTGTCAGTGGTAATGCTCACGGCATGTTGGGAACGTATCTGGTTGCTCATGACATTGTGACGGTCAACGATAGCACGATGAAGTTTCGCGGCTATCAAGGCAACAACGTAAAGCGACCTGGCATGGTTGACGTTGAAGTTTCATGTACAGGTGCGGTTGCACAAACCGTGCGTATCAGTGGTGATGCGGTCATTCTGTATGAAGCAGAGTTGCCGTTGTAATTTGAATATTGCCCATACAACAATTAATCATTCAGCACGAAAAATGGTCAACCGTATTCGATTTGATGAGATAAAAACTGTAGCGCCATCAGAATCAGGTATATATGAAATTCACATGAATTCAGGAATCGCGCTAAAAATAGGAATAGGAGTTAATCTTAAAAAACGACTCTTAAATCATTACTGTTCTTATCAAAGTTGTCTTCGCCTCAAATATCAAGGCAATTGGAATCAGCCCAACGATGTAAAGTCAAAAGGCTCCATATTAGCTAAACATCTCTACTATGATCATTCTTTAGCACCAGAATATGATCTCACTACGCAGCAAGGAAGAAGAACGTTCCTTTCTGATCAGTGCTATATCATTTTTGAAACAACATTAACTCGCGAAGAAGCTAGGAAATTAGAGTTATCTCGTGAGAAGCCTAGTGCTTTTCGTTACGTGGGAGATGTAACAATAAAATAATTGTATAGAGATATCAGGTGCAATTATAAATAGTCATAATTCCCTAATCATTACTTTTCCACCTCGCTCAATCTTCAACATGTTGGTTATCTTTGGCAGCAGATCCTCTTGCTGATGCACGGCCATCACAACTTGGGTGCCTGCATCAATCAATCGCGCGATCACTTCTTTCATAAAGGCTCGCCACTGCGGATCAAGACCGGTAAAGGGTTCGTCCAGCAACAATAACTCCGGCTGATTCACCATGGCTCGCGCCAACAATGCCAAATGCAGTTGGCCGTAAGATACTTCTCGTACTTTGCGTTGTGCCAAATGCTGGAGATTAAAAAATGCAAGCCATTGATGAGCACGACGACGCTCCGCATTACTGATGGATTCAGTCAACCCAATACTGGCATGACGACCAGAGGCCACAATGTATTCAAGTGTGTTCGTGTCCACTTGTCCCACTTGAAAATGTGCGGCTTGCAATTCGGGCGACACCAAGGCAACGCGTTTTTTCCATTTTGAAATGGGTGTACCTTTGGAGTGACCCGCACGTGTAATGTTACCGCCCAATGCAGGATGCAGATCTCCATACAACGTCATCAGCAGGCTACTTTTTCCAGAACCATTGGTACCTATAATCGCCCAATGTTCGTTACGATGAAGCGTCCAATCAAATTCTCGCAACACCGGACGATAGTCACGATACAACTGAATGTTCGACAGGGTGATCAACGCTTCTGCTTTAACTTGCTTCTTGTTTGGTCCTCGTTCAAAGTGAATGGAAGTTTTATTCTTCAAGTTCATAGCAACCGGTTTGATCGATTCAGCCAGTTGCGATTTCAATTGCTTGCTACGCGCGCGCGTCAAGACATCCGCTTCAATCAACTTACCCTGCTGCAAACATACGATGTGTGTGGCATTAGTAGGAATATCATTAAGCGAATGTGCAGCGACTATCCAGGTTTTTTCGCGTTGAAGAATATGCATTAAGAATGTACGTTGCGTTGCATCGAGGCCATTGAACACTTCATCAAGTAACAATATGGCAGGCTTTGACACCAACATACGTGCAAGTAAGACACGACGACGTTGTCCATAAGACAAACTTAGAAAATGTCGTGACCGCAACGACCATAATTTACAGCGTTTCAGGATACGCTCGATCTGTTGCTGCTGTTTGGCAGTGGCATTGGTTAGTGGAATGTTTTCATCAAACAATCCCGTGGTGACAACTTGGGTAACGCGTAAATTCCAGTCATGGCGTACATACTTGTCCTGGCGTTCCGGCGTCAGTAAGGCAATATGCTGTTTTACGCCCAACGGTTGATCACTAAATTCGCCATCAAAGTAATAACGTCGCAATTCCTTTCCCGGTGTTGGCCACATATCGCCACGCAATAATTTAAGGAACACCGACTTGCCCGCACCATTGTTGCCTAACAATACCCAACGTTGATTGGCGCGCAATTCAAAACTGATATCGCGTAATGCCCAATGTTCACCTAACTTTACTGAACAATGCGACAACGAGATCAACGACGGATCTGGTGTTTTACTCATATGTTGTCAGTTAACCAAGCTTGACTGACAACATGCTAATGGAACCCAACACCACTTCATCCAACGTCACTTGAACTTGATCTTGTGAATCACTTGCGCCAAGCACATACAGTAACGGCAAATAATGCTCCGGTGTTGGAACCGATAGCATTGCTGCCTGACGCAGCGCGGAATCATCTTGGTAGTCAATCAATGGTTGATGCTGGAAGGACTCAATACAACGGCGTACTTGTTGATCGAATGATGTTGCCCAGGGAAAAGGTTCAGCATTCTCGGTAAAACGAATGCGTTGTAGATTGTGTACGACATTGCCACTTCCAACGATCAGCACGCCTTCATCGCGTAATATTTTAAGTTGTTGACCCAAATCATAATGCCATTGCGGTTTACGAGTTCCATCAATACTCAACTGCACCACCGGTACATTGGCTTGTGGAAACAAATGTTTCATCACCGTCCAACAGCCATGATCAAATCCCCATTGTTGATCGTGCAACACTTGCACGGGTGCCAGCAACTCAGTGACTCGCTGCGCTAATTGTGGATCGCCAGCGGCTGGATAATGGAATTGATACAACGCATCCGGGAAGCCATAAAAATCGTGGATTGTACGTGGCTGTGACATGGCAGTGACTGCGGTGTCACGTGTATACCAATGTGCCGACACACACAACACAGCACGTGGCTGCACGCCATCGACAAGTTGCGTCCAACCGCGAGTAAATTGATTATCTTCAAACGCAGTCAATGGACTGCCATGTCCAATGAACAATAGTGGCATGCGAGTAGTCATGGATTTTTTCCCGTCATTATCGATGTCGGTGCAACTAATAATGCGTAGCGCCGACCCATCGGTAATTCGTAACGTGCCGCCACCATTGCAATACCTGCATTCATCAATGCACCGGCCACGCCATCGCCAGAAATGCGTTGTGCCCTAAAATGCTCTAACCATTGGGTAATAGGACCAGACGCATGTCCCGGCAACATGACTAATATATGTGCGTGCGGATGTTGCTTGAACCATGCATCGACCAACGGCGCAATGTTTTGATCTGGCGCATTCAATTCAGTGATCTGTCTATCAACATGATAATCAAGCATGGCGATTGTGGTTTCATCCGGCAACAACACTGCCAAAGGTTGTGTTCCACAATCACGATTTATGGCATGAGCAATTTCACCAAGATTTTGCCATCGATTGACTACGGGAACCACCGCGAGCATTGCAATGGTAAGTGTTATGACGGTAATCATGTAGCACCAAGCCAAACTGATCGCAGGTTGATTGTGTTGTTGTGCAGCTGCCGCACGTCTAATTGCCGTAAAGCTGATCACTATCAGCACGGTAATGGCAAGAGCAATCCACGCTAACTGTTTATCACTACGCAGTTCCGTCATACTGAGGATGACCAATACGGCAACGACCATTATGAGTAATACACCAATAAGATAACGCGTGCCGCGCAACATCCATCTGTCGAAACGATCTGCATTGGAATCAAGTTCATTCACCCACAATGAAATCATTGCGCTGATACCAAGTACTGCTGGCGCGAAATAAACATCACGCGCGGTTGCAGATAAGGAAATCAACAAGGCAAAAGGCAGCCATGCTGCCATTGCGAAGCGCCAAGCGATGGTGTTTGAATCACTTGTTGCTCGGTGCACCGATTGAAACGCAGCCGTCCATCCGCGACGCATTGCACCGAGCAACAATAAAAACCAGGGGAAGATGTAGTACGGCAATTCCACCCAGTACTTGCCGATCCAATTTTGATGACCCGTCGCATAATCCAATGCAACGGTTGAATGGACATGCGTAAATCTTCCAGCAAGGTTGTTCCAAAACAGAACGCGTAAATCCTCCACACCATTGGGTTGATGTAGTACCGCGCTAACCCAAATACCGATGGCAATCAGTTGCAATGACAACCCTGACCACAATTGCCACCGGATCAGTTCACGCCAGCGACGCTCCCAAACAATCAAGGTCAACAATGCCAATCCCGGCACTAACCAACCCACGGCGCTTTTGGCCATGAAACCCCACAAAGCACCGACATGCATTAACGTATACCAACGCCATTTGTGAACCTCGTGGACCGCGATATATCCCCGATAGGCACCGAGCAAAGCGACCGCACATCCAGCAAGCAAGCAGGCATCCGGTGCCAACCAACTCACCACTCTCAATGATTCAAACATAGATGCGAACAACATCGCGGCGAGCATCCCCGCGCTGGTGCCAGCCATTGCTTGTACTAGAAGCGCAAGCGCAACGGTGGTGACGATCGCGTAGAAAACATTGGGCACGCGCGCGGCCACTGAAGATTGTCCAAAGACCTTGAATGACATGGCTGTCAGCCAATAAGACAGTGGGGGTTTCTCTAAAAACGTGTGCGTTCCCAGCTCAGGCAACACCCAGTCGCCACGATGACCAACGTTACTTTGACTCATATTCCAGGCCAAATCGGCTTCGCGAGGTTCGTCCGGTGTCCAGTATTCACGGCCGAACATACTGAATAACCAGAGTGGCGCCATGGACAACAACACCATCAATAACCACGAATATCGCAATTGAATCCCCCGTGACACCGGTCACAATTGAAACCCACACCAATGCTGAACAGCAAAATATTGGCGTATTTTTTACGGGCGGCCCGCACAATACAAGCCGATTATGCATAATAGCGAACAAACTGGGCGGACATAGGCAGACACATTTTCAGTCACAGGCGTTCGGTGTAGTATTGACCACCTTAATTTTGGTTCAGTTGAGTTAC
>JAICKZ010000272.1 GCA_025927665.1 Steroidobacteraceae bacterium
CGGTGGTGGATTGTTTTTCTGGTTAAAGCTGAATAAACAAATCGATACTCGTCAACTACTGCCGATCGCCATAGAGCAGGGCGTTGCTTTCATGCCAGGTGAGCCTTTCTATCCACACCCGGCCAGCAACAACGGCGCGCTGCGGCTTAACTTCAGTCACGCAAGTGCAGAGCAGGCAGAGACCGGTTTGAAAATATTATCGCAACTGATCAGAAGCAGAATGTAAGATCATTGATGCGCTGCTTCGCGTTCTTCTTTGCAAACATGACATTCGGGTGCGTACTTACGTATCAATTGATCGAACAGCTTTCGATGAAACTGTGATGCAGCATTGATCGCAATGTTGTCCGCAGAGCTTAATTCAACCCATTTTATTGCAGTCATGTCGCGTCCCATGGCGGTCAAGTAAAACACTGACCAATGATCGTTGTCGTACCGCAATGACAACATGTGTTCTGGCTCGTAACTCAGTATGGTCGCATTAATGACTTCGTCGCCGACAACATTGTTTGCGACATGAAAGTTTCCACCTAATTTCAATTCAATATCGACTTGCTGATAGCCCATAGATTTCAAGCCATTATCAGTGGTGAATAATTGCCAGGTATCTGCCAAAGGCAAATTGATGATCGTGTCAGTGTTGACGCTTGTAGGTGATGCTTGCGACGCCATGAATGGCATTACGATGGGTATCGCAACCAGCAACAGGGTTCTCGTAACGATTCTAATGTTCAATTCTGTACTCCACATCAGCGCTTCTGGCTTCGCCAGCCTCAGTTTTAATAGTCCAATGCTTGCTGACAGCGTAACGCAATTTCAAAGTGTTGACGGCTTGAGTCAAGGAGATACCATAACTTATATATAGACGAGGTGAGAGAAATTTTCCCAATACCAATGCCGATTGATTGTTAGCGTCGGTTTCAACACCTACGTCTTCAAGTCCGATGCGTCGTCCTAATTGTGCTGCAAGATAACCACCGCCTTGCAATGCCAGCGAGCTGGTGGCTGAGCGCACGGTGGTAGTCTCCTGTCCTTGAAGTTGATCAAGTGGCTTACCAACTACAAGGTAAGAAACTATTTGTGTTTGCGTCATGGATGGATCGGAATAAAATTCCAAACGTGGATCACGCAATACACCGCGTACGTAGGCGCCCACCGTGATGTCACCTTGAGTTACGTCGTGAATTACACGTTCTGCTTGGATGTCCAACCCTGGATTTTCCAACGGTGTGTTATCAAACAATAGACGGCCACGTTTGATGTCCAACTTGCGACCATACGCTTCATAGTGTCCGTCGTTGATGGATAACTCTCCATGACCTGAAGCCACGGCACCGCTGTGTAATCGCGTGTTGACTTCGCCAGCCAGTTGGCCTTGCAATCCCAGACCATCAAAGCGCACATCATCACCAAGTCGCACGGTGACATTACTATTAATAAGCCATTCACTATTGCGTTCATAGATTGCATCGTCTTTGAAATGCGCATCGGGAGAGACTCTCACCGCGTTAGTGATGGTCTGCGGCTTCAAACGTGCAGTCGGAATGAGTACTTCACCACTGACCTCAATGTTGTCCTTGCTATTCGCATTGCTAATTGCAAACGTCAAATTGGGTGTGGCGGTGACATGATATTCCGGTGAATCGGCAACCAATAAATTATCGCCATGTAATTGTAAATTACCAGACAAACCATTACGCCAATCAAAATTGCCGTTAAGATTCATTGAGCCCTGTCCTGCATTACCTTGCGCGGTAAATTGTACTTGCTCACCATTTAATTGCGCATTCAACTGCAGTTCGCGTAATGCTAGATTCCATTTGTAAAGATCCAGCTCGCCTTTGTTAAGTTGCAATGTACCGTTCAAAGTCGGTGAACCTAGCGAGCCTGCAATATTGATTTCACTCATTAGCGTGCCCGCGGCACGATCGACTTCATGTACAAATACAGGCACGAGTTTCGCATCGGCGCTATGCAAAGAAATATTGCCATGTAATGGCAGGTTAGAAATTTCAGCACCGCCAATACGGTTTGCTTGCAGCGTCAATGTGGCTGCAGTATCGCTGGCAAGCTGTAATTCAGCGTTCGCATTAATCGCATGCGAATCTGCATTAATCTGTGCGGTCCCCTCGGTTAACGGCCATACTTCATCGTGGCCTGCAATCTGATAACGAATCGCCGCATCGCTCATTGCAAGTTGCGCATTGGCTAGCCAGGGTTGATTGGGCGACTGATGCAAATCCATTTTGGCATCGACAGTAGCCGTGAGCCGGGTAACGGCACCATCAACCGCATGTTCGAGAGTCAATGGCAACTTATCGATGGCCGCATGTGCCTGCCATGAACTGTTGTTTTGCCAGTCACCTGAAATACAGGCATGACCTTTGTCGACATTCAGACAAAGCGTTTGCAGAGTAAGTTGAGAAAGAATCTGCTTTGCATCATAAAGAACACTCAACTGTGTCGGATGATCCAATGCAGCATGCAGTTGAGTGCCCTGCACATCGAAACGTGATAGCTGCCCGGTCCATTTCGTCGTATATGCGTTGATGTGTTGTTTGCCATCATGTTCAGTTGCAGATTCACGTTCATATTGACCATGCAGATCGATTAACACTTGTTGATGAGTTGCTACTGGCGTATCAATCACGCCACGCAGCGTCAAATCATGTGAAGCAGCCAGTCCTTGTGCGTTGACAGCCAACTGCGACAACACGTAATCATCATGACTTAATTGTTTTGCCGAAAGCGATACATGCGAAGGAGTTTGATCGCTAAGATCAACGCGTGTGTCGAGCGCAAGTGAATTTATTTTCCAGTTGGCGTAGGTTAGGTTAGTCGAAGAGGCATTTAAAGACAGTTGCGGTTTGTCATGCGTGCCTTGCAATGAGCCATCCATAACTAGTTGGCCTTGTACTTCTGGATCAATCTGTTGCAACGCGGGCGCGTTTACATGCCAGCGCAAATCGTGGTCATCACCTGTGCCACCATTTAGCGTTAATGTTGTGTTTCCCCAATTAATATCAACATGATCTGCCAGCCAATTGCTTGCATGATGCGCAATCCGACCTTGGCCATGAATGTTTTGTTTGCGTAGCACGCCATCGATGGAACGAACGGAAACATCAAACGCTGAATTCAGATCAAAATCATCTCCACTGCCACGCGCAACAAATGAAATCTGCCCTGGAAGTTGTGCAAATAAAGAAGATGGGCGAACATCATGAGCACTCATATCGAATTGCCATTGGCGTGGTTTGGTAAATGCAAGTTGGGCTTTGCCTTGCAATGAACCGGCTAAGACTTGCCAATCAAACTGAGTGATATCTATTCGTTTTGAATCCAATGTGCCTGATGCCTGTAGATGACTGTCAGGAATTTTTACTACACTTAATTGCGCATCCACTTTAAATTGATAAGGCATGCCACCCTTCAATGTTGCAATGCCATGCTGACTGCGAAAATACGTTTGCTGCGTCGTCATTTGAAGTGGCCATTGCAAATATTGCCAAGTACTTTGCAAATCAAGTATGGATGCATTATCCGTCAAAGTAATACTGCCGACAGTGCGAGTCTGAATGTGTGATGCTTGATCACTGATATCGGCACGCTTCAGCTCGATCACGCGCTTGGCGTAGCGCGCATCAGCATCCACATGCAAGGGCGAGGTTGCCCACTCGGGTACGATTACATTTCCATTGGCATGAATGCCCGCATCGTCAAATGTGTAATCGAAATCTCCGTTGCTGAAACTCAACGTGGCTTTCTCTAGCCAGGGCGTTAACAACCAACGCTCACTGTATAGATGACCCTTTATCAACCAAGCGTTGTTTGGAAAGCTAAGTGTCGCGGTGGTGTGTGCATGGTTTGGTTGTTGAATATCGGCCACAAAATTCAGTATTTTAGTACTGCCGTTCATTATCACGTTACCGCGCAGCGCGGTACTATGTGTAGGTTTTAGTATGGCATCAAGTTGTGAATCCAGTGTTAGCTCTGTGCCGCTGTCTAGCTTGAATGTACCTTGTGCTGCAAACCATTCTCCCTGCACGTCGAGCTTATCAAGCGCTAGATGTCGACGACTCAATGTCAGCTGCGTTGTTAGAGGCGCGGCTTGAATATTAAAACCGTTGTAGTGCGTAAATGTGGCGTGATGAATATTCAGAGAGCTGGCGTAAATGTGCAGGAACGAAGGCAAAAAATTGACTGGCCCGTTACTGACAGTTGAATGATTATAGTGTTTAAGCGCCACTTCAATTTGATCAATAC
>JAICKZ010000014.1 GCA_025927665.1 Steroidobacteraceae bacterium
GAAAACTGCTGATCCGCATCATGACCCCAATCCACTTCGATTACCCGCTCGGGATTCTTATTTTGCAGGCGTAAGAAGCTCGCACAGTTGCGGCGATGTATGCTGATTCCACGACCCTGTGTAATGTATCCGCCAATGTTCTCTGGCGGCACCGGTCGACAGCAGCGAGCGAAGGTGGAAAGCAGCTCTCCCACACCTTGCACACGTACGCCTGCTGCTACTTTGTGTTTCTCTTGTTTGGTGCGAACCTGCGGTGTTACTAACTCTTGAGTTTTACTGCGACGTTGAATGGCGCCGGTAATTTGCGGAATGCTGACTTCACCTTCACCAATCGCCAAGTACAACTCATCTGCGTTTGCAAAATTAAACTCGTTTATCAACTCTGGTATGGTTGTGGAGTGCAGTGCCAGACGATGCAATTCACGTTCTAATAACTGCTTGCCTTGAATACGATTCTGATCACCATCCTGCTTGCGAAACCATGCGCGCACTTTGGCACGACTGCGTGGTGATGCCAGAAAGCCCAGCGACGGAATTAGCCAATCACGACTTGGACTGGCCTGTTTCCCCGTAATGATCTCCACTTTGTCACCATTGTTGATGACTGCAGTTAAACTGACTATCTGATCATTCAACTTGGCGCCGCGGCAACGATGGCCCAGTTCTGTATGCACATGGTAGGCATAATCAAGCGGCGTTGCGCCCTTAGGTAAGTCAACGACTTCACCACGCGGAGACAATGCATACACGCGGTCTTCAAATAACTCCGCCCGCATGCGATCGAGAAAATCCGTTTCTGATTCGTTGCCGGCCGATGGCTCGGCAGGTTCCAAAATTTGTCGCAACCACGCAATTTTCTGTTCGTAAGCAGGATCACTGCGTCCGCCTTCTTTGTAGCGCCAATGCGCCGCCACACCTAACTCCGCATGCGCATGCATATCGTGCGTACGGATTTGCACTTCCAATGGCAACTTGCCCGGGCCAATAACGGCGGTGTGCAACGAACGATACAAATTGTCCTTCGGCGTTGCGATGTAATCATCAAACTCACCAGGTATGTAAGGCCACAAGCCATGCACAACACCCAATGCCCCATAACATTCGGTAATGGTGTCGACAAGAATGCGCACCGCACGCACATCGTATATCTGCTCAAACGATAAGCCTTTGCGTTGCATCTTGCGCCAGATGCTATAGATATGTTTTGGTCGACCGGCAATTTCCGCTTTGATGCCCGCTTTTTCCAATGCTATTTGCAAATCATTTTGTACTTGTTGCAAGTAGCGTTCGCGATCCGCTCGCTTACTTGCCAGCCATCCTGCAATGCGCTTATACGTTGTAGGATCGAGATATCGAAAACTTAAATCTTCTAATTCCCACTTCAATTGCCAAATGCCCAGGCGATTAGCGAGCGGTGCATAGATTTCACGAGTCTCGCGTGCCAGGCGCTCCCGCTCAGCTTCCCCAATTTGTTTGGCGTTACGTAGTTGGTAAAGCTGTTCAGCGAGACGTACAAATACCAATCGAGCATCCGATGCAATAGCCAACAACATTTTGCGTAATGCTTCTGCTTGGCCTGCAGACAGTGTTTTGACAGTTCCAGAAGAACCGCCGAAGTGAATAAGCGGTACGCAATCACGGGCAATATGGGCCGCAGTGATGCCAACAGCACGTTCGGCCTCTTCAATATCGATGAGTTTTGCCGCCAGCAGTGGAAATAGTAGCGCGCCGATCACGATGTCATCATCCACACCCAATGGCTGCACGATGGCCGCAAGCGCATTGGCATGTGTCCATACCTCTGCATGTTCGGGTATTCGCTGCAGCAGCGCTGTGTGTGCGGTTTTCAGCGCAGGCACATCTTTAATTGGCGTGGGCAAAGTGAGCAAAGATAACTCGTCAAGAAACCAGCAGTAGGCGACTCAGATGACTTATCATACGGTACAACAATTGTTCACCCAATAATGTCAGCCTTATTGTTCATGCCAGAGTTTTATATACACCATGCTTAAACCGCGTGCCCGTAGTGTTCGGCGTTCGCGAGGTCGTATTCGCAGTCTTGAAGAGCTGCGTCCCGTTGCATTGCAGCCCATCAGCTTGCGTGCGCGCATTCTTGGGCTTGATCCAGGATCGTTGGTCACGGGTTACGCAGTATTGGATTGCGATGGCAGCAACATACGTTACGTGGCTTGTGGCAGCATTCGCGCCAAAGGTAGTGAGTTCACTGCGCGCATTCAGGAGATTTTTGCGGGGATCGATGTAGTCGTGAAGCAACATCAACCCGATGAAGTCGCCATCGAGCGTGTATTCATGCATCGCAATGCAGATAGTGCGTTGAAACTGGGGCAGGCGCGCGGCGCTGCACTGTGTGCCGTATTTGCAAGCGCGGCACAAATATTTGAATATGCGCCTCGTCAGATCAAGCAGGCAGTAGTGGGTACGGGTGCCGCCGAAAAAACTCAAGTGCAGATCATGGTCAAACAGCTATTGAAATTAAATGATGCAGTGATGAAAAGCATGGGCAGCGATGCAGCAGATGCAGTGGCGGTTGCATTGTGTCATGCGCATTCACGTCGACTTGCTGCGTTGTTAAAGCCGCGACATGTGGTGACCGGAGCTCACTTATGATTGGTTTTCTGCGTGGCAAACTTATCAGCAAGCAACCGCCGCAATTGTTAGTGGATGTCAGTGGAATCGGTTACGAACTTGATGCACCCATGTCCACGTTTTATAACTTGCCTGCCACTGGTGTGGATGTGTCCTTGTTTACACACTTGGTGGTACGCGAAGACGCACACAGCTTATTTGGTTTTATGACGGAACGTGAACGACGCATGTTCCGCGAGTTACTCAAGATTACCGGTGTGGGTCCCAAATTGGCGCTATCGATATTGTCGGGAATCAACGTCGATGAATTATTAATGTGCGTGACCACTAACGATGCAGATACGCTTGTACGCGTTCCCGGCGTCGGACGTAAAACAGCTGAACGTCTTTTGATTGAGATGCGTGATCGCGTCAAAGGATTTGGCGAAGTATCTGCGGTTACCACCGCCGTCAATGGTAACGCGGTTCAAGGCAGTCACAATGAGGCCTTCAGTGCATTAGTTGCATTGGGTTATAAACCTGCTGAAGTGACCAAGCTCTTAAGCAAAGTCGACCCTGCTATTCAAAGTGTGGAAGACATCATTCGTCACGCACTTAAATCTGCTATTCAAAAATAATCAACATGAGTGAACCAGAACGAATTATTTCGGCCGATACGTTAAGTGGTGATGAAACCTATGATCGTGCCGTACGTCCTAAAAAATTAGCGGATTATACTGGCCAGCCTGCCGTGCGCACGCAGATGGAAATTTTTATTGAGGCTGCCCGTAAACGCGGTGAAGCACTGGATCACGTATTGATTTTTGGTCCACCAGGATTAGGCAAGACCACGCTAGCTCATATTATCGCGAATGAATTGGGTGTGAGCTTGAAGCAAACCTCCGGACCCGTCATTGAGCGTCCTGGCGATCTTGCCGCTTTGCTTACCAACCTGCAAGCCAACGATGTATTGTTCGTTGATGAGATTCATCGTTTAAGTCCGGTTGTCGAAGAAATCCTTTATCCAGCGATGGAAGATTATCAGCTCGACATCATGATCGGCGAAGGCCCGGCGGCGCGTTCAATCAAGTTGGACTTACCGCCGTTCACATTGGTGGGTGCAACGACTCGCGCAGGCTTGCTGACTTCACCATTGCGCGATCGTTTTGGCATTGTGCAGCGATTGGAATTTTATAATGTCGAAGATTTAACGCACATCATTCAGCGTTCAGCTTCAATATTGGGCGTGCATATGGATGTGGCAGGTGCACAGCAGATTGCGATGCGTTCTCGCGGTACGCCGCGAATTGCTAATCGTTTGTTACGACGAGTGCGTGACTTTGCCGAAGTGAAAGGTGATGGCCATGTCACAGGCACGCTGGCCGAAGCAGCACTCAATATGCTGGATGTCGATCCCAAAGGATTCGACATGATGGATCGCAAATTGCTGCTTGCCATCATGGAAAAATTTGATGGTGGCCCAGTAGGCGTGGAAAGTCTGGCCGCGATGCTGGGTGAAGAACGCGGCACTATTGAAGACGTGATTGAACCTTTCCTGATTCAACAAGGATTCATGATGCGCACGGCGCGGGGACGCATGGCAACACGTGGTGCCTATTTGCATTTTGGGTTAAAGATACCGGAACGCGCGGTAACGCCTGACTTGTTCAATGATGGTCCACTATGAATCAATCACTGAATAAGGAATTTATGTTTCCTTGTCGAGTGTATTGGGAAGATACCGATGCCGGTGGCGTTGTTTACTATGCCAACTACATGAAGTTCATGGAACGCGCTCGCACTGAGTGGTTACGCAGCATGGGTATTGAGCAAACACCGTTGAAGGAACAATATGGAATTTTGATGGTCGTTGCCAAAGTGGAAGCCAATTATAAACGACCGGCACGCTATGGAGATTTATTGCATGTCAGTTGTCGTGTGATTGAACAAGGCAAAGCCAGTTTGAATTTTGAACAGAATATTTATCGAGACCGTGCTGATGGTGAATTATTGCTGGCGGGCAATACGCGAATTGCGTGCGTTGATGCGAACACTTTCAAGCCATGCGCCTTACCCAAGATGATTGTGCAAGCATTCATCGCTTATCAGTCAGCACATTAGCAATAGACATTTGATTAACATACAGGATCAGTTACATGTTTGAATTCTTATCGCCGCAACGCGTCTTGAACGATCCCAGTGTAATCGTTCAATTTCTGGTGATGCTATTACTATTGATGGCATCCATTACTTCATGGGCGATTATTTTGCGCAAACACGCTGAAATAAAAAAGACTCGACAGAGTGCAGACAAATTTGAAGAAGAGTTTTGGTCAACAGGCGATTTGACTGCGATGTATCGTAAGATCGAAGCGAACAAAAATATTGTCAGTGGTGTGGCAACCATTTTTGAATCGGGCTTTCGTGAATTCGCTCGTTTGCGTCAACATGCTGCAGTCAGTACCGACCAAGTCATTGAAGGCAGTCGACGCTCAATGCGTGCAGCATTATTGAAAGAAACCGATCGTTTAGAAAGTAACTTGTCGATGTTGGCAACCATTGGTTCGACCAGTCCGTATGTGGGTTTGTTCGGTACCGTCTGGGGCATCATGAGTGCATTTCATGGCCTGGGTGATGCAACACAAGCCACCCTCTCGCAAGTTGCACCAGGAATATCAGAAGCATTAGTCGCAACGGCAATGGGTTTGTTTGCCGCCATTCCTGCGGTAATTTTCTACAATCGCTATGCAGATAAAGTCAGTCGCCTAGAGTTACGCTACGATACTTTCGTCGAAGAGCTGTCAACTATTTTGCAACGTCATGCCGCAGTGCATACGCCATCTCGTCCGACAGCAAGTACGGCTGCGGCTGCGACGACTTCGGGCGGCGCCGCTCCGGTGAATGCCTGATCATGGCCATGCGTCGCGGCAGAAAATTGATGGGTGAAATCAATGTCGTTCCTTATATCGACGTGATGTTGGTATTGCTGATCATTTTCATGATTACAGCGCCATTGATGACTCAAGGTGTCAAAGTAGAATTACCTAAAGCGAATGCCGAACCTTTGCCAGTAGATCCACATGAGCATCCACCGCTGGTGCTAAGCGTAGATCGTAGTGGCCATTATTATTTATCCGTAGGAAGTACCAAAGAGTCACCTATCGATGCGAACACCGTGATGCAACGCGTGTCTGCGGTACTGCGTCGTGAACCTAAAACATCTGTGCTGGTCAAAGCTGACACTGCGGTTCCTTACGGCAAGGTGGTACAAGGCATGGTGTTATTACAACGCTCCGGCGCAACTCAAATTGGTTTTGTAACCGATCCATTAACGGCTGCTGAAGCGCGCAAAAAGATTAATTGATCGATGGCAGCTAGGGTACAAAGTAACTTTCGGTATATCAGCGGTGCAGTGTTTATTCACGCATTGGTGATTGGATTGTTCATTGCTGCATCACTGTATTCACGTCAAACCGTCGTACCGCATCTTGGCATTCAAGCGCGATTAGTCGATCGGGACAGTTTGAATCCGACAAAGCCTGCGCCTGATCCCAAACTACAAGAACAGGAAAAGATAGAAAAACAGAAGCAGGAACAGCTTGAACAGCAACGTGAGAAAGAAAAGCAAGAAAAAGAAGCTCAATTGCAAGCGGAACAGCAAAGCAAAGAACGTGAAGCCGAACAAAAACGCATTGTAGAAGCGCAGCAAGAAGCTCAACGTCAAAAGCAGGCGGCTGAACAAAAGCGAGTTGAAGAAATCAAACAAAAGCAACGCGAGGTTGAGCAAAAACGTCAGAACGAAATCGATGCCAAGGAACGTGTGCGACGTGAAGCAGAATTGAAAGCGCAATTGGCAGACGAAGAAGGACGTGATCAAGCCGTGAATGCGGGTTTGTTGAATCAATATGCAGCTTTGATTCGTCAGCGTGTAGAACGTAACTGGATCAAGCCGCCTTCTGCACAAAGTGGTATCAAATGTGAAGTGCGCGTTACACAGGCAGTCGGTGGTATGGTGTTATCGGTCGCCTTTGGTAAGTGCAACGCTGACGCGGCAGTGCGTCAGTCAATTGAAAGTGCGGTGATGCGTTCTTCGCCCTTGCCGCCACCGGGTGATTCGCGATTATTTGATCGCAATCTCAGTTTCATATTCAATCCAGCGGAGTAATGATGCAACGATTTATTTCTTTATGCGCAGGAGTGATGCTGGGTGTGTTCAGCACATTCGCCGCACATGCTGAACTGGTGATTGAAATTACACGCGGCTTGAATGACGCGGTGCCCATTGCAGTTGTTCCATTTGGATCAAGTGGCAACAGCAAGCCGGCATTGGATATTGCCGAAGTGGTCAGCAATGATCTGTCCCGCAGTGGTCGATTCGCACCGCTGGACCGCCGCGATATGATTGAGCAACCCACATCCGGTGAACAAATTCAATTTGCCGATTGGCGCTTGCTCAAAAGCAATTACATTCTGGTAGGCAAAGCCGTCTCGACATCTGCGGATCATTACGATGTGCAATTTGAACTATTTAATGTGTTGAATGCGCAACGCCTGCTGGGATTGCACATAGCAGCGACTACGGCGACATTGCGCATCACAGCGCATCGCATTGCAGACATCGTGTTTGAACAACTTACCGGAATTCCTGGTGTAGCATCAACTCGGATTGCCTATGTGAATGTTGAAGGTGTGGTACCGAATCAGACTTATAAATTGACGGTGAGCGACGCGGATGGTGCCAATCCCATTGTGATTGCGAACTCCAATGATCCCATCATGTCACCCGCATGGTCACCAGATGGATTAAGTCTTGCCTATGTGTCGTTCGTCAACAAGGCTGCAGCTATCTATGTAAAGTTTTTACAAACCGGTGAAACGCGTAAGGTATCGGCACGTTCAGGTATTAACGGAGCACCGGCATGGTCACCTGACGGTAAGCAATTGGCTTTGACATTGTCGCGTAAGGATGGCGATGTTGATGTGTATACACTGGAGCTTGCTACTCAAGTGCTGACGCGCATGACTTATGATCCATCCATCGATACCGAGCCGGCATGGTCTGCAGATGGCAGTAAAATTTATTTCACTTCAGACCGATCAGGTAATGCGCAGATTTATGAAACCAATGTGCGCGACAGCAATCATGCTCCACGCCGAGTGACCTTTGATGGTAATTATAATGCGCGTCCTCGCGTTTCTCCCGATGGCAAACAATTGGCGTTGGTGCATCAGGAAGGTGGCAATTTCAATATTGCAACCTTGGATGTAAAAACTGGTTCACTACAAGTCATTACCAAGGGCAGGCAGGATGAGAGCCCCAGCTATGCACCCAATGGCGCTCAACTGATTTTCTCAACGCAGAGCCGTGGCCATGGCGTACTCGCTTTAGTTTCTGCTGACGGACGTTCACAACAAAATTTAGGCGCGACGAGTGGGGATGTTCGCGAAGCGGCTTGGGGACCATTGCCTCCAAAGCAAAAGCAATAATTGGATTTTAGAGAAGATAATAAAACAAGCTGCGTTGCGGACTGCAGTGTGGCAAACTTCGATATTCAATGTGATTTATTGATTTGTGAGGAGAAGTTATGCGTAAGATTCTAATTATGGCGCTGGCCGCGTTGGTATTGGGAGGTTGCAAAACTCCACCGATTAACAAAGCTGACACACCTGCGGAGACTCAAAGTAGCGATTCAAATTCTAATAATAATGCCGCGCCGATGAGCAATATGCCCAATACGCAGGCAATGAGTGCCGAGCAAATGGCGCATCAGGCCTTGGATAAAGTCGGTTTCGTTATTTATTTTGACTACGACAAATCTGACATTAAAAGTGAATACAACACGGTGATTGCAGCGCATGCCAAATACTTGTCGAGTAGTAATAATTTGAAAGTACGCCTGGAAGGCAATACCGATGAGCGTGGGTCACGCGAATATAATATTGGTTTGGGTGAGCGTCGTGCACAAGCGGTGCGTCGTGCTCTAATGTTGCTAGGCGTAAACGAAAATCAAATCACCACTTTGAGCTATGGTGAGGAACGCCCTGCGGTAGAGGGTCATGATGAAGCAGCCTATACAAAAAATCGCCGCGTAGAAATTTCATATTAAGTGTTAATGACACTGGCTCAATTGCACGCAAAGATTTCACGAGTAAGCACATGAACAAATTTGTGATTAGCTTATCGTTACTGTTGCTGTCAGCAACAGCTGGCGCTGTATCCAGAGAAAAGGATCCTGTATGGCAGCAACTAACTGAAATCGATGGACGAGTACTGCGCATTGAGCGGGTGATCAATAATCAAAGCCTAATGGAGATGGCGCAACGCGACGATGACTTGCAGCAACAGCTAAAACAACTACGTGGTCAGCTTGAAGAACTGCAACACACGGTTGAAGTCGCGCGCAATCAGGTACGCGACGCAGTGGCAGATCTTGATAAACGTGTGCAGGCTTTGGAGAACAATCGAACCTCCAACGAGCCTGCAGTAAACGCTGTTGTAACGCCATCAGGTACTATGCCTGATGGCGCTGCTACATCGAGCAATGATCGTGATGCCTATCAAGCGGCATTTGGTTTGCTCAAAGATGGTAAATATCCAGAAGCCATCACTGCACTTACACAATTTATTAACACCTACCCGCAAAGTACTTTGGTAGACAATGCTTATTACTGGTTAGGCGAAGCGCACTATGTGGGCAAGGATTATTCGCAGGCATTGCATGATTTTCAGACGATATTGGCCAAATATCCTAATTCTGCCAAAGCACCTGACGCAATGTTGAAACTGGGCTTCACTCAATATGAGATGAAGGACTTCAAAGCGGCTCGAGCGACACTAACCAAGTTGAACACGCAATATGCCGACAGCAAAGCAGCGACCTTGGCACAACAGCGGTTGGCAAAGATGAGCGCGGAAGGGCAGTGATTGACTGCTGATGTCTAGTGAACTCGCAATCCGAATTTGTTAATGATATCGCTGCGCTGCCTGCCACCCAGCGCGTGAAGCTCACTGAAATCTTTTTATCTATTCAGGGCGAAGCCAATACTGTCGGTTGGCCGACCACGTTTGTACGCCTAACTGGTTGCCCTTTACGTTGTGGATATTGCGACACCACGTATTCATTCTATGGAGGTGAATGGCATGCTTTGCAGACTGTGTTGGATAAGGTTGCTGCTCTAGGCGCCAAATATGTATGCGTCACCGGTGGTGAACCGCTGGCACAACAGGGATGTGTTCCATTGTTGAACGCGTTGTGTGATGCAGGTTATCAAGTGTCGTTGGAAACCAGTGGTGCAATGGACATTGCGGATGTTGATAAACGGGTGTCGCGGGTGATGGATTTAAAAACGCCAGGCAGCGGCGAGTTGGCACGCAACCGCTATGAAAATATTCCGTTGCTCACAACACATGATCAACTCAAGTTTGTACTGTGTGATCGTACTGATTACGAATGGGCACGCGTACAAATAAGTAAACATCAGTTGGACCAGCGCTGTACTGTGTTGCTCAGTCCTGTTCACGACCAAGTCAAGCCGTGCGACCTCGCAGAATGGATATTGCAAGATCGTCTGCCAGTACGCATGCAAGTGCAATTACACAAGTATTTATGGGGTGATGAACGTGGGCGTTGATGTTGGTCGCCATGCGGTAGTATTGCTTTCCGGCGGATTGGATTCAGCTACGGTGCTTGCGATTGCTCATTCACAAGGATATACATGTCATGCACTCAGTTTTGACTACGGTCAACGACATCGTGTGGAATTGATCGCAGCGGAACGGATAGCACAGATATTGGGTGCTGTCGAACATCGCACGATGCGTATCGACTTTGCAGGCATTGGCGGTTCTGCACTCACTGACAACACCATCGCAGTGCCTGAGAGTACATCTTCGAGCGGTATTCCTATCACTTATGTGCCTGCACGCAATACCGTGTTTTTATCGTTGGCCTTGGGATGGACCGAAGTGTTGAACTCAGCGGATATATTTATTGGTGTGAATGCAGTGGATTACTCTGGTTATCCCGATTGCCGCCCTGAGTTTATTCAAAGCTTCGAACAATTGGCAACACTTGCTACCAAGGCGGGTGTTGAAGGGCATCCATTTAAAATTCATGCTCCATTGATAGCAATGAGTAAAGCACAAATTATTCAACGTGGTATCGAGTTAGGTGTTGATTACAGTTTGACTGTTTCTTGCTACCAAGCAGATAGCGAGGGCAGGGCTTGTGGCCGGTGTGAATCGTGTCGATTGCGTCGTGAGGGTTTTGCGGCGGCACAAGTCGCTGATCCTACGCGTTATAAATAGTTTAAATTGCAATATAAAGAAGCTCAGGTAATACGTAAATTCTGATACAAAAATCAAGGGAACATCAGCGATGAAACCAAGTTATGAACCTGAATCGCCGTTCGACAGCGATCCACAGTTCGCACTCGAAGCTATCAAATCCTTTACCGGACCCGTTCTGGTCGACTTGGATGAAACATTATTTTTGCGCAATTCAACGGAAGAGTTTATTAATTGTGCGGCACCTGGTCTGCTTGCATTAATCATGATGCGAATACTAGATGTGATCAAACCTTGGAGATGGAGTGGTGGTCCTGCCACACGTGATGTATGGCGAGTATCCTTCGTGATGTTATTGTTCCCATGGACGATATTAATTTGGAAACATCGTGTCTCGACGTTGGGCCAAGAATATATAAACGATGCACTCGCGAAAAGTCTTAAAGCTGCGGTGCGACAACCGATTATTGTTACGGTTGGATTCAGCAGCATCGTCAAGCCATTAATAATAGCGATGGGTTTTGGTCACGTGAAGATTGTATCAGCACGTCTTCGTTTCGGTGATCGACGGAAGGGTAAATTGGCGATGGCCAATGCCGCACTTGGCGCCGAGATCGTACCTCAATCACTCTTGATAACCGATTCTATAGATGATCTTCTTGTTCTTGAGGCATGTGCTAAACCATTACGCGTATTGTGGGCCACTGCATATTATCGTCATGCATTGACGCGAGTGTACTTACCAGGTCAATACATTGCACAAGTGAAAAGACCAGGCGAACGTTACATCTTGCGAGGCATATTACAAGAAGATTTTGCATTTTGGATACTCTCATCACTTGCATTAGCTCTTCATCCTTTACTGCATATAGTTGGCTTGTCATTCCTGCTATTGTCATTTTGGTCTATTTACGAGCGTGGTTACGTCGATAATGATCTAGTAGCAGAGCACTTTGAGACTGCTCCTAAGTTAAGTGCCAATTATCGAACAGTCGTTGTTGCCACACCAGTATGGCAACCATGGGTCTGGGCAATGGCTTCTGCCATTATTGCAATTTTATTTTTGCGTTATCCGAACTCACCGACAATAACAGATTTTATCAAATGGTTTGGTTTGCTAATTGGAACTTATGCTTGGTTTAGGCTATATAATCGCTATGACAAGGCGACACGGATTTGGATGTTTAGTATTCTGCAATTTGTTCGTGGTAGTGCCTTCTTACTGTTGGTATCTTGCGAAGTAATTGGAATTGCTGCAGTTGGTGCGCATATCTTGGCGCGTTGGATACCTTACTTCGTTTATCGCATTGGTGGAAAAACTTGGCCCGATAGTCCAACTCAGACTGTTAGATTATTATTTTTCATTTTGTTATCAACGTTGTTTGCTATGGCATTAGGGATTGCGACCATATTAAATTGGACCGCAATTGCTTTGCTCGGTTGGAATATTTTTAGAGCGCGCAAAGAATTATCAGCAATAATCAGAAGCGCGATGCGTATTGATGTCACTGAATGAATTTGACAATACGCAAACGTTCCGTTTTTTTATTGAGCTGTGTATCTAATTGCCATTCATAAGCTTAGATATTTCGTAATATTTTGGATACTATCGATTTATCTAACACTGAGACATTAGTAAAATAAAATTAGTTGTCCAGTGATTAAAGCAAGCAAAGTAATAACAATGTCTCATCTGTCCGGAGATATTTTTTGAGCGGTCGTTATGACATGATCATTGTCGGTACCGGTTTTGCCGGAGCCTTTTTTTTGTTGCGGTACTTGGAACACGCACCAAAAAATGTACGTGTCCTAGTGCTTGAGCGCGGCGGCGCTGACTCAAAAAGTTGGCAATTGCAAAATCGTCTTACATCAAGCATTGCCCCAGATGACATATTTACGAATCTCACTCCAGAAAAAGAATGGCTAACAAGCCCGGGCTTTGGTGGTAATTCAAAGTGCTGGTGGGGAGGGGCTTCACGTATGATGCCTAATGATTTTCAACTTAAGACACGTTACGGTGTAGGTGAAGATTGGCCACTCACATATGATCAACTCGAATTACATTATTGTACTGTTGAAGAGGTAATGAAAGTTTCAGGACCTAGCGACAGTCCGATGCCACGATCTAAACCTTTTCCATTGCCGCCGCACCGAATGTCGGACCCTGATCAGTTATTAAAAAAACATTTTCCGGACAAGTGGTACCATCCAGCCACTGCGCGAGCGAGTGCGCCGACCGGTACTCGTGGTGTGTGCTGTGCCACTGGTTATTGTGAATTGTGTCCAGTGGATGCGAAGTTCACTATCCAAAATGGATTGGCGCATTTATATGAAGATCCGCGTGTTACGTTGCTGTTGAATAGCGTCGTTGACACAGTGGAAACACAGGGCGGTATGGCAAGCGCAGTTTGCTACACTCAAGATAAAAAATCGGTACGAGTCAGTGCAGACTTAATCGTCTTAGGTGCGAGTGCTTTATTTAATCCACATATCTTGTTGCGCTCTGGGATTGAGCATCGCTTGTTAGGCAAACGTTTGCATGAACAGATGCCGATTGATGTGTGCATCGATCTGACCGGCGTAAAAGGTTATAACGGCAGCACCAGTATTTGCGGGAACGGCTATTTATTTTATGATGGCGAGCATCGTCGTCATCATGCTGCATGCATGATCGAAACTTGGAATTCACCCTTTGCCTATCAACGTGCGTCTCTGCGAGCGGATAAAGATCGCTGGAATGAACGTGCATATATCCGCTTCATGTTTGATGACTTACCTCGCGAAGATAACATGGTCAGATTGGATCCCACTCATCCACATAAGCCGGTTGTAGAGTTCAAAGGCTACTCGGACTATGCTCAACGTGGAGTCGATCTTATTCCTAAGATGCTCGATAAGCTTTCCGATGCTCTGCCGATTGAAAGTGTAGAAAGCATTCTACTCGGTCGCACAACTGCACATATCCAGGGAACAGTAGTAATGGGTAACGATCCGCAGAACAGCATTGTGGATCGGCATCTGATTCATCATCAGATCAGAAATTTACTAATACTTGGCGCAAGCGCATTTCCGACGGCCAGTCCTTCTTACCCCAGCTTGACAATATCTGCATTGTCATTATGGGCAGCAGATCATCTATTTAAATCATAGGTTCATCTTGCCAACTCGACGACAACTGCTATTGGGAATAGGAAGTGTATTGGGATTGGCTAGCGGAATTTTCGCTTGGCGATTTCTACATGCTACAGAGGTTGAGGCAATCGTTATGGTTTTGCGCAAGCGATTGCACTACCTAACTCTAGATGAAACCGGCATGCAAACTTTTGCAGTTGACTTTCTGGCCAGCAAACAAATTATGACAAAAAAGCTGCGTTGCATTCCCGCTCTCGGCGATTTGTACAATCATTTGCCCGACAATAACAATTTCATAATTCATAGAATACGACATGGCGAAGAACGTATCGTATCGAGCTATTTATTGTCGAGCGATTTTTTCATCAACGGAGCTGATGAAGACCGTATTGTCCGCTACCTCGGAACGTGTGATCCCTTACGTCCTTGTGCAAATCCATTCGCACGACCAATCGGTATTGCGCCCGATGAATCGCCACCTATATAAAGTAGATTGCGTTAAAGGACATGAATCGAGGTGCTTTTCGATGTATTGGTGGGTTGGGGGGGAGTCGAACCCCCGACCAATGGATTAAAAGTCCAGTGCTCTACCAACTGAGCTACCAACCCTTGTATTGTTAGTTGTCGACGCATCTCTGCTCAACAGAGGGCGCGCATGATACCCGATTGTGCTGCTAAGTAAACTGAAAATTGGCTGAATGATTATCGACGCGACAGTTAACGTCATACGGGCTAGCGATTCATTCTTCAGAACATTTTCTGTGCACGAAATGGATGGATTCAGCACCCAAACTATATGCAGTTACATCTACGTATTATTTGCTTACGGAATTTAGCATCTCAACTAACTTAACCGTGCTTAGCAAACAATATTTAGCTAACCAATGGCAGCTTGCTTGTTAACCGCGGCTGGTATATGAGTAAGGATAGATAATGGATAACGCGTGCCTACAAGATAATCGTCAATACACTTGGTGACCATGGGGCTACGTAATTGCCATTGTTTCTCGGTCATCTCATTACGAGGTAGCCACAATGTACGTTTGATACCGTGATCAAGCGGACGGTCAGGATCGTGGTCAATCACTCTGCCACAAAAGGTTACTCTCAAAAAACTGACGCTCCGTTCTGGGTGCTGCCAAAGATAAATGCCAATTACTGCTTCTGGCTGGAAAGTCCAAGCTGTTTCTTCCAGGGTTTCGCGGATTACCGCTGCGGTGAAGCTTTCATTCACTTCGAGATGTCCTGCAGGTTGATTGATAACCAATCGATTACCCACGTGCTCTTCAACCATCAAGAACCGGCCATCGTTTTCTACAATCGCCGCAACAGTGACATCGGGTTTCCAGGTCATTCGTTCAGATCTTCTGTGCCAATTGAGTCGCGATACCCAGATAATTGGCCGGGGCAAGTTTCAATAGCGTTTGTTTGGCGGCCTCTGGAAGAGAAAGCTTGTTAATAAATTCCCGCAAGGATTCTGCATTTAACCTTTGACCGCGCGTCAAGTCCTTCAGCTGTTCATAGGCATTCTCAACCCCGTAACGTCGCATCACAGTTTGAATAGGTTCGGCTAGCAATTCCCAATTGGCATCTAAATCTTCCAACATTTTACTGGTGTTGATATCGATGCGATCCAAGCCGCGGTTGATGGATTTCCACGCGAGCAAACTATGCGATACCGCGACACCTACATTGCGCATTACCGTGGAGTCGGTCAGATCTCGTTGCCACCGCGAAACTGGAAGTTTATCGGCAAAAAATCGCAGTAAGGCATTGGCAAGACTCAAATTTCCCTCGCCATTTTCAAAGTCGATGGGATTGACCTTATGCGGCATGGTGGAAGATCCAGTTTCACCAGCAATTACACGCTGTTTGAAATAGCCCAATGAAATGTAGCCCCAGATGTCGCGACAAAAGTCGATCAATACTGTGTTCAGGCCGGCAAGGGCATCGAAATATTCGCCATTCCAGTCGTGAGGCTCAATCTGTGTGGTATATGGATTCCAGTTTAAATTCATTGACTCAACAAAGGCTTGGCCAAACTTTGCCCAATTTACTTCAGGATATGCAACTACGTGTGCATTGAAGTTACCCACTGCGCCATTTATTTTCCCAAGGATAGTCACATTGGCAAGCCGATCCATTTGGCGTTGCAGGCGATATATAACATTCGCCAATTCCTTTCCCAAGGTCGTGGGTGTGGCAGGCTGTCCATGGGTTCTAGATATCATTGGTTGTTCAGCATAATGATGAGAAAGGTCTTTTAAGCGATTGATTAGTTTTATAACTGTTGGTACTAATACTTGATCGCGCGCTTCCTTTAGCATTAACGCATAGCTGAGATTATTGATGTCTTCTGAAGTGCAGGCAAAATGCACAAACTCACGTCGAGCTTTACCTTCTGGAAAAGCGTCAAGTCGCGCCTTCACCAGATATTCCACCGCTTTCACATCATGGTTAGTAGTGCGCTCATACTCCTTGACCTTAACTGCATCTTCAATGCTTAAGCTTGCTGCCAATTCATCCAGTGTTTTCATGACCACCGCTGGTAAGCCTTGTAGTTCCTTGATTGCAGGTTCATTGGCCAGTGCCTTGAACCATAGAGCTTCCACACGAACCCGTTGTCGAATCAAACCATATTCGCTGAATAGGTTACGTAGCTCGCTGACTTTGTCAGCATAGCGACCATCGATGGGAGAAATGGCGGTCAGCGGAGTTAGATTCATGTGTCAACATCCAGTGCAAGCGGCAATTCACAAACAGCTGGCATGATACCGCATGTCACTCAATAATCAGCTCTTGATTGTTAACGTATCAACTGGTCATCGCAACTATGAATATTGCTGCTCATTTGCTGGATGATTCAAGCTTGTTGCAGCGACTGCAAAGCCGATTGCGAAACTCTTCATTGCTTGATTCACTTGCAATGCCCTTGATTGCCGGCGTCGATGTAACGCAACAAGCGGAGATTGCGCAACAGTTGCCAGCCAATCGTATACCCGCCGCGGTGTTGGTGCCCATTGTGCGGCGTGATGAACTCACGATACTGCTTACTCAAAGGGCGGCTCACCTGCGAAATCATGCGGGTCAAATCAGCTTTCCTGGCGGACGAATCGAAGCACAGGATGCGGATGCAATTCAAACGGCCTTGCGCGAGACCGAAGAAGAAATTGGTTTATCGCGCCAACACGTACAAGTCTTGGGTTGCTTGTCATCGCATTTCATATTCACTGGCTACTGCGTTACACCCATTGTGGCATTGGTGCATCCCACGTTTAACTTAGAGATTGATACTAATGAAGTGAAGGACGTGTTCGAGGTACCATTAAAATATGTTTTGAATCCCATCAATCATCAGGCGCGGGAGCGCCAAATTGGTGATATCACTGTCCGTGTATACGATCTGCCCTATGGCGAGCGGCATATCTGGGGTGCAACGGCGGGTATCTTGATGAATCTTTATCGCTTGTTGAATCAATAATTTTCCGATGAACAATATTCTGCGTTTACTGCAAATCATGAGCACCTTGCGTGATCCAATCAAAGGATGTCCTTGGGACAAGGAACAAAATTTTGCGACGATTGCACCTTATACGATTGAAGAAGCCTACGAAGTTGCTGATGCAATTGCGCGTAACAATATGCAGGCACTTAAAGATGAACTAGGCGACTTATTGTTTCAAGTGGTGTTCCATTCGCAGATGGCTGCTGAACAGGGCGCGTTTAATTTCGATGAGGTCGCCGCTGCTATTTGCGACAAGATGGAGCGACGACATCCACATGTATTTGGCGATGAGCACATTGCCAATGCCGCAGAGCAAAACGTGGCATGGGAAGAGCATAAACGTCGCGAGCGCATACACGATGCGCAGCAAAGTAACAGTGTGCTGGACAATATTCCGCTCGCACTGCCTGCCTTAACGCGTGCCGTCAAACTTGGCAAACGTGCGGCGACCATTGGCTTCGAATGGCCGGACGTACAAGGTGCACTTGATAAGATGGCAGAAGAACTCAACGAGGTTCAAGCAGCAATCGATGAGTCTGCGCCCACTGAAAAGGTTGCCGACGAATTGGGTGATGTGATGTTTTGCGTGGTGAATGTATGCCGACATCTCAACATCGACCCAGAGGCGGCGTTACGCACGGTTAACAGCAAGTTTGAACGTCGCTTTCGCTATGTCGAGTCGCGCTTGCAACAGACAGGGCAAGATTCAAAACAAACTTCGCTGGCTGTGATGGATGGGTATTGGGATGAAGCAAAGCAGAAGGAACGCGAGAATCAGACCAATGAAATCAACAGCGATCAATGATGAGCACATTCAAAATATTGTTTAGCATCGGCTTAAGCATCATGCTCTTGGCAAGTCGTATTCATGCAGAACCTTCTAGTTCACTTGTCGACAAAGATGCCGCAGGTGCATTCGTGCAGGATTTCTATAACTGGTATGTGCCCATGGCGTTGAAACAGAAGAATTCCTTGCCGTGGGAAACCGCCATTGCCCTTAAGCCGGACTTGTTCGTTACCAAGTTGGCGCTTGCGCTACGTGTTGACTCGCATACATTTGCAAAGTCAGACGGCAGTTACACAATGCTGGAAACTGATCCATTTCTCAACACCGATAATCCATGTGAGCACTATCTGGTCGGCGACGTTGTTGAGTATGAGCGCAGCTATCGCGCGAACTTACAAGTAATTTGCCGTGGCAAATTAAATTCCAAGGTACTACTGCAAGCAGAGGTCATTAAGAAAAAAGATCACTGGCTATTCGCGAATTTTTATTATCCACAGGGTAATGATCTTTTTCAGTTACTGAAAGAGCTGCGCAAAAAGCGCCGTAATGATTTGGAATAAGTTAGTTATGCGCGATGCTGCTAGCATTGATCGATGAATGATTGCATCCCGGCTGATTGAGCAATTGAGATAAAGCGCGACAGGCATTCACCGACGAGAGCTTATCCACGGTGCTTGTTTCAGAACTTTGCAACAACAATTTTTGTACGTAGATACTGTCCAGCTTTGCGTGTTCGGGATGGCTAGCTAACAATAGTGCAACGGTACCACTGATCTCCGCAGTGGCAATCGAATTACCAGAACTAAAATCGTACCCTCCACCGGGCACAAGCGTTAGCACGTCACGGCCAGGCGCATTTAATACCGAA